>JAYVSF010000190.1:0-24208 GCA_043775605.1 Myxococcales bacterium | reverse complement strand
GCCGAGGCCGCCGTGCCCGAGGGCCAGGCGGTCGAGAACTCGGACGTCGTCGGCAACGTGTTCGCCAAGGGCGGCGGCCACTCGAGCTTCTGGATCGCGCGCATCGGCGGCGACGGCACCGGCCAGACCTACGGCCGCTATCGCTTCGTCCACAACACCTTCATCCTGGCCAGCGACTCGGCCGGCGCCTTCCGGGTGTTCGACGGCATCGACAGCTTCGAGGCCCACAACAACGTCTTCTACAAGACGTCGACCGCGGCGACGACGCCGGTGCTGGTGCGCGACATGGAGGCGAACTGGCGGGCCGGGCGCGCGCTGGTCGGCAGCCACAACTGGGTGGTCGACTCGGTCAACGCCGTGCCCGCTGACTGGGTCGGCACTGTGCGCGGCGCGATGCCGGGCTGGAACGGCTTCGGCGACTACCGCCCGCTCGAGGGCAGCCCGCTGATCAACACGGCCGATCCGGCCGCGACCTCGCCGGCCGGGCACCCGTTCCCGATGCCGCTGGCGGAGCCGACCCACGAGCCGCCGCTCGGCCTGGCGATCCGGCCCGGCACCGAGGTGCTGCGGCAGCGGGTCGGCGTTCTCGACGTCGGCGCCCTCGAGTTCGGCATGGGCCCGCCGGTCGATCCCGACGCCGGCGTACAGCCCGGCGACGGCGACGGTGGCCCCGACGGTGGTCCCGGCGACGGCGGCGGCGGGGGCGGCTGCTGCGGGACGTCGTCGGGTGGTGGCGGCCCGGCGACGGCGCTCGCGCTGCTCACGGTGCTGGGCCTGCGCCGCCGGCGTGGCTAGGCGAGCCTTGGCGAGCGATCAACGATGACTCTGCTAGCTACAGGAACTGATAGCCGGCGACCAGCCCGAGGCCGGTGAAGACGAAGCTGCGCACGAAGCTCGGCGACCACTCGACCGAGACGTTGATGCTGTGGCGGGAGCCGCGGTTGAAGACCAGGCCGACCCGGGTGTCGAGCGCGAAGCCGAAATCCGTGCGGGGGACGATCACGACGTCGCGGACCCGGCCGACCCCGGCGCCGACGCTGACCCAGGCGTAGGGCGCGAGCCAGACCTGCGCGCTGGGCCCGACGAACGTGTTGTTCAGCCACTGGCCGGTGAAGTGGCGGTGGTAGACGCCCGCGAGCCGGAGGCTGACCGCGACGCGCTGGTGGACGAACCAGCCGACGCCGAGGTTGGGGCCAGCCACTCCTTGCTGCGAGCCGTACAGGTTCGGATCCAGCGAGCCGCGGACGTCGCCGATGCCGACGCCGGCGTCGACGGTGAGGCCGTGGTGATGGCGCCAGGGCGACGGCGGCGGGGCCGGCTCGGCGACGGCCCGGGCCGGGACCAGCAGCAGCAGGGCGATCGCCAGCGAACGGACCATGGCAACGAAGAATAGCGCGGGAACGCCCGCGGCGCGCGGCCGCGCCTCCCCAACCCGCGCGTGCGCAAGCCGCCCGTACCGGCTTGCGCGCTAGCGGAACTGGAGCTCGAGCTGCTCGAGCTTGCGGGCCTCGTCGCGCAGGGTGGCGGCCAGCTCGAAGTCGAGGTCGTCGGCCGCGGCCTTCATCGACCGGCGCAGCTTGTCGATCGCGGCCCGCAGCGAGTCGAGGTCGTCGATCTGCTTGAGGTCGGCCGACGCCAGCGCGCCCTTGCCCTTCTTCGGGATCGGCGCGGCGATCTGGTGATCGAGGATCGAGCGGGTCGTCGTCGTCGGCGTGATGCCGTGGCGCAGGTTGTGCTCGGTCTGCAGCACGCGCCGGCGCCGGGTCTCGGACACCGCCTGCTTGATCGAGTCGGTCTGCTTGTCGGCGTAGAGGATGACCTTGCCGGCGACGTTGCGGGCGGCGCGGCCGATGGTCTGGATGAGCGACCGGGCCGAGCGCAGGAAGCCCTCCTTGTCGGCGTCGAGGATCGCGACCAACGAGACCTCGGGCAGGTCGAGGCCCTCGCGCAGGAGGTTGATGCCGATCAGGACGTCGAACTCGCCGCGCCGCAGATCGCGGATGATCTGGATGCGCTCGAGGGTGTCGATGTCGGAGTGGAGGTACTTCACCCGGATCCCGACCTCGGCGTAGTACTCGGTCAGGTCCTCGGCCATGCGCTTGGTCAAGGTCGTGACCAGCACCCGCTCCTTGCGCTCGGCCCGCAGCCGGATCTCGCCGAGCAGGTGGTCGACCTGATGGCCGACCGGCCGCAGCTCGATCTCGGGATCGAGCAGGCCGGTGGGCCGGATGATCTGCTCGACCACCACGCCGTGGGCCTCGGCCAGCTCCCAGTCGGCCGGGGTCGCCGACACGTAGATCGCGTTGGTGAACCGCTGGCGCCACTCGTCGAAGCGCAGCGGCCGGTTGTCCATCGCGCTCGGCAGGCGGAAGCCGAAGTCGACCAGGGTCCCCTTGCGGGCGCGGTCGCCGGCCGACATGCCGCCGATCTGGGGCACGCTCTGGTGCGACTCGTCGACGACCAGCAGGTAGTCGTCGGGGAAGTAGTCCATCAGCGTGGGCGGCGGTTCGCCCGGCTTCCTGCCCGACAGGTGGCGCGAGTAGTTCTCGATGCCCGAGCAGAAGCCCATCTGCTCGATCGCCTCGAGGTCGTACATCGTGCGCTGCTCGAGGCGCTGGCGCTCGAGCAGCTTGCCCTCGGCGGTGAGCTGCTCGAGGCGCTCGCGCAGCTCGACGCGGATCGCCACGACGGCGCGCTTGAGGGTGTCGGCCGGGGTCGCGTAGTGCGAGGCCGGGAAGATCGTCGTCTCGGTGAGCTTGCGCTTGACCTTGCCGCGCAGCGGATCGATCTCGGCCAGGCTCTCGATCTGATCGCCCCACAGCTCGACCCGGATCGCGGTGTCGGCCTCGTAGGCCGGGAAGATCTCGAGGACGTCGCCCTTGACCCGGAACGTGCCGCGGTGGAAGTCGAGGTCGTTGCGCTCGTACTGCAGCTCGACCAGCCGGCGGAGGATGTCGTCGCGCGGGGTCTCGCCGCCGACCACCAGCTTCTGGGTCATCTCGGCGTAGGTGTCGCGGGCGCCGATGCCGTAGATGCAGGACACCGACGCGACGATGATGACGTCCTTGCGCGACAGGAGCGCGAAGGTCGCCGCGTGCCGCATCCGATCGATCTCCTCGTTGACGATCGAGTCCTTCTCGATGAAGGTGTCGGAGCTGGGGACGTAGGCCTCGGGCTGGTAGTAGTCGTAGTAGCTGACGAAGTAGTGGACCGCGTTGTCCGGAAACAGCTCCTTGAGCTCGCCGTAGAGCTGGGCGGCCAGGATCTTGTTGTGGACCATGATCAACGTCGGGCGATCGCTCTGGGCGATGACGTTGGCCATGGTGAAGGTCTTGCCGGAGCCGGTGATGCCGAGCAGGACCTGGCCCTTGTCGCCGCGCGCGAGGCCGGCCATCAGCTCGCGGATCGCGGTCGGCTGATCGCCCGCGGGCGCGTAGGGGGCGCGGAGGTTGAACAGCCGGCCCGGCGGCGCCGGCTCGGTGGGGGCGGCGGGTTCGGTAGGTTCGGGGGGCTTGGCGGCCCGGGTACGCGAGGAAGCCACGATGCCGCAGTCTAGCTCGCTTGCTGACAACGTCCGGTCAGGTTTGATCGCGCCGACAAGCGCGGCGACCCGGCGTACCCTGCGGGCCGACATGGATCAGGAGACGGTCGCGAAGTTGCTGGCGTCGCCCCCGTGGGCGCGCGAGCTCCGGGCCTGGCTCACCGCGCCGCTCGCCGCCCGGGTGCGCGGCTTCTACGCGGTCCTCGATCGCGACGACGAGGTGCTGGCGCGGACGCTGGTCGATCCGGCGGGCGCGGGCGCGACCGTGGTGCAGGTGCGGCTCAAGCCGGCGAGCGCGCGGTCGGTGCTGGCGGCGGCGCGGATGGCGCGGCGGGTGACGCACGAGGTCGGCGCGATGCTGGTGATCAACGACCGGCTCGATCTGGCGCTGGCGGTCGGCGCCGACGGCGTGCACCTCGGCCAGGACGACCTCACCCTCGAGGCCGCGCGCGCGGTGGTGGCGTCGTCGGGGTGCAAGCTCGCGATCGGGGTGTCGACCCACGACCTCGCGCAGGTGCGCGCGGCGCTGGCCGAGGGCGCGGACTACCTGGGCTTCGGCCCGGTGTTCGCGACCGCGACCAAGGCCAACCCGGATCCGCAAGTCGGGCTCGAGGGCCTGGCGTCAGCGTCGGCGCTGGCGCTAGCGGCGGGCGTGCCGCTGATCGCGATCGGTGGGATCGGGCTCGCGCACGCGGCTGCGATCGCGGCGACCGGCGCGGCCGGGCTGTGCGCGATCGGGGCAGTCAATGGCAGTGACGATCCGGCGGCGGCGGGCCGGGCGCTGGGCGCGCCGTGGCGGCCCTGACGTCGATCCCCGTCGGGGGCCGCGCGTCGCCGACGGAGACGCAGCCTCAGCGAGCGTGCAGATCGAGCACAGCTCCTGTTCAAGTCGTGCGCAAGTGATGAATCTCGCGGCGCATTGCCGCACGACGTGGCGTCAACGTTGAATGTCGGGCAACCTCCCTGCGTCCTACTCGCGACCGTTCCCGACGTACCCCCAAGAAGAGAGCCCGTCACCATGGCCAAGCTCGGAATCGCCTCCTTCGTCGCCGCTGTCCTCGCCACCCTCGCGCTCGTCACGCTGGCACCGTCCGGCGTCGATGCGGCCACCCCGTGCAAGACCACCGCGTTCAAGACCGAGCTGGTCAAGACCGCGTGCGCCAAGCCCGAGGGCCAGAAAGCGGCCAAGGACGAGATGAAGAAGTGGATGAAGACCGCGAAGAAGCAGCAGTCGGATCTCGCGTGCGCGACCTGCCACTCGAAGGTCGGCGGCGCCTACCCGCTCAAGCCCGACGCGGGCGCCAAGCTCGGCGGCCTCAAGCTGTTCGAGAAGCTCGGCGGCGTCCTGATCAAGTAGGGCGCGCCAGTCGCTGGCGGCAACGAGTGTCCGCGATCAGCTCGTGCACTTCGCGGTGTTCTTGGCCGCGGCCTTGAGCGCCTTGTCCTTGTCGGCGGCCTTCTTGGCCAGGCTCGACTTCGGATACTTGTCCGGGATCAGCGTGAAGTACGCGCGGGCCTCGGTGCAGTTCTTCAAGTTCTCGGCGGACTCGCCGGCGCGGAACAGCGCGTCGTCGGCGAGCGAGCTGTCGGTGAACTTGTCGTAGACCTTCTGGAACTCGCGGATCGCCGAGTCCCAGTCCTGCTGCTGGAAGTAGGTCTCGCCCCGGAAGTACTGGGCGTCGTCGGCGCGCTCGTGGGTCGGGAACCCGACCGCGAGCTTCTTGAACGCGTCGCGGGCGTCGTCCCACTTCTTGGCGCTGAAGGCCGCGGTGCCCTGGGTCCACAGGTCGTCGCCGGTGAGGCCGGCCGGCGCGGTGCCGCCAGGGCCGGTCGCGGTGCCGCCGTGGCCCTCGAGGGCAGCCAGGCGCGCGTCGAGCACCGCCAGCTTCTCGTCGTTGGCGGTCCGGTAGGTGTCGAACTCGGTCTTCACCTCGTCGACCATGTTCTTGGCCGCCGACACCAGGCCGGTCGAGACCCGGATGTCGTTGCGGAGCGCGTCGACGTCGGCGCCGAGGTCGGCGCTGTTGCGCTTCAAGACCTTGGTCGCCTCGTCGAGCACGCCCTTGAGCTCGGTGACCTTGCCGCTGAGGTCGTTCTCCTTCTCGGTGACCCGGCCCTCGAGCGTGTTGACGTCGCGGCGCAGGGTCTTGCCCTCACTCTTGGTGGTGACCCAGAAGCACCCGCTGGCGCCGAGGGCGGCAAGCACGGCGGTGATCGAGACGGTTCGGTTCATCACGCTTCTCCGTTGGCCCTTCAGCGCCACTGGAACTCGACCCGGCGGTCCTTGTCCTCGCCGAGGCCGGTCGGCTCGGTCTCGCCCTTGGGCACGACCTGCAGCCGGGCCGGATCGACGCCGAGCCGGGCCAGGTAGTCGGCGACGGTCTGGGCCCGGCGCTCGGACAGGGCGATGTTGTACTCGTCGGTGCCCGAGCCGTCGGTGTGGCCGACGACGTAGACGTTCTTGCCGGCGGTCTTGTCGATGCAGGCCGAGTTGCCGTCGAGGCGATCGCGCTCGCTGGGGGCGATCGTGGCGTCGTCGTAGCCGAAGTAGACCGTCGCCAGCGGGCAGGTGCCGGGGTCGGTGCCGCCCTGCCACGGCTTCTGGCAGAAGCCGTCGATGCAGTCCTCGTCGTCGGCGCACTGCTCGTCGGTGGTGCAGGCGGTCGCGCGATGGCAGGCGCCGGCCTGGCACGTGCCGCCCGGGCCGCACTCGCCGTTCGACGAGCAGGCCTGGCACTTGTTGGCCTGGCAGACCTTGCCGTCGGCGCAGTCGGTATCCTTCACGCACTCGGGCTTGGCCTCGCAGGCGCCGGCCCGGCACACCTTGCCCGGCCCGCAGGCGTCGTCGCTGTCGCACTGCAGGCACGCGCCGTTGACGCAGACCAGGCCGGCCTTGCAGTCGGCGGTGCCCTCGCAGGCCGGGGTCTTCGGTTTCTTCTTGCAGCTCGCCACCAGGCCGACGATGACGAACGCCACCGTCAGCACACCGAGGGAGAAACGCAGGCCGCGGGTGCGCATTGCCAGGAAGCTACGAGCCCGGCCCCCCGGAGTCAAATTGCCGATCGGACCCCGGACCGGGTAGGGTCGGGGCTGGCCATGCCCCGCCCCACCATCCTGGTCGTCGACGACGAGCCGAACATCCTGACCACGGTCCGGCGCTCGCTCGAGCTCGAAGGCTTCGGCGTCGAGGTCGCGGGCTCGGCGGCGCTGGGGCTCCTCAAGCTGGGCGAGCACGACGCCATCGAGCTGGTGCTGCTCGACGTGATGATGCCCGGCGAGGGCGGCCTCGACCTCTTGCCCAGGATCCGCGCCGCCCACCCCGAGGTGATGGTGGTGATGATGTCGGGCAACGCCACCGTCGAGACCGCGGTCCTCGCCACCAAGCGCGGCGCCCACGACTTCATCGAGAAGCCGCTGACCGGCGACAAGCTCTTGCTCACGGTCCAGAACGCGCTGGCGTTCGGCCGGCTGTCGCGCGAGCACGCGCAGCTCCTGGCCCGGACCGCGGCCGAGCACTCGATGGTCGGCCGCAGCCCGCTGATGCGGTCGATCACCGACAAGATCGCCAAGACCGCGCCGACCTCGGGCCGGGTCCTCATCACCGGCGAGAACGGCACCGGCAAGGAGCTGGTGGCGCGCGCGATTCACGAGCAGTCGAAGCGAGCCACGGCGGCGTTCGTCAAGCTCAACTGCGCGGCGATCCCTTCGGAGCTGATCGAGAGCGAGCTGTTCGGCCACGAGAAGGGCGCGTTCACCGGCGCGACCAAGGACCGGCGCGGCAAGTTCGAGCAGGCCGACGGCGGCACCCTGTTCCTCGACGAGGTCGGCGACATGAACCCGAGCGCGCAGGCCAAGGTGCTGCGGGTCCTGCAGGAGGGCGAGCTCGAGCGGGTCGGCGGCGCCGAGACCATCAAGGTCGACGTCCGGGTCGTGGCCGCGACCAACAAGGACCTGCAGGCCGAGTGTCAGGCCGGGCGGTTCCGCGAGGACCTGTACTACCGGCTGGCGGTGGTGCCGATCCACATGCCGCCCCTGCGCGCGCGCAAGGACGACGTCCCGGCGCTGATCGATCACTTCCTGCACATGACCTGCGCCCGCGACGAGCGCCGGGTCAAGCGGGTGGCGCCGTCGGCGGTGACGTTGCTCCTGCAGCACGACTGGCCCGGCAACGTCCGCGAGCTCAAGAACGTCGTCGAGCGCATGGTCATCCTCACCGGCGCCAGCGACCTCATCGGCGAGAGCGACGTCCGCGACGCCCTGCCGTCGGTCAAGCCGGTCAAGGGCACCTACACCCAGGGCACGCCGTTCAAGGATCTGGTCGCCGCCGCCGAGCGCGAGATCATCCTCGCCGCGCTCGACGCCCACGACCATCACGTCTCCAACACCGCCAAGGACCTCGTCCTCGAGCGCTCGCACCTCTACAAGAAGATGCGCGCCCTCGGCATCGACCACCGCTCCGACGAGGCCGAATAAGCGAGCCTTGGCGCGCTAGGGATAGACGATGCGGGCGCGGACCGCGAAGCCGTCGCGATCGGGCGCGGTGGCGCTGCCGTCGCTCCAGGCCAGGAGCAGCGCGCCGCCGGGCAGGATCGCGATCGACGGCTCCGTCTGGCTGCCGGCGGTGATCGAGTTGGCGAGGCGCGACGGGCCGAGCGGCGCGAGGGTCAGGTCGAAGCGGCGGAAGCGGATCGCGCAGCCGTCGCCGTCGGCGTCGGGGCCGCAGGTGGCCCAGGCCACGGCGAGGGTGCCGTCGGCGCTGGTCAGGGCTGCGGGTGAGGGCTCGGCGGCCTCGGCGACCACGGCGTCGGTGCCGACGACCAGGCCGGCGGTCGACAGGCGGCGGAGCACGAGCTGGCCATCGGCGGCGGTGCCACCCATGGTGCGGGGGTAGAGCAGCGCGGCGTCGCCGGCGATCGCCGCGACCTGGGGCTCGCCGACGAGTTCGCCCATCGGCCGCGAGGCGAGGACGCCGTCGTTGGCGGTGCGGGGCGCGCCGGTGGCGTTGTAGAACCGGCCGCGGATCGTGGTGCCGGCGCGCCAGGCGACGATCATCGCCAGGCCGTCGCCGAGCCAGGCCACCGCCGGCGGGTTGGCCTCGGTCGTGATCGTCGTCGACACGGTGTACGCGGTGTCGGCGAGCGAGATCGGGTTGAGCGCGGGCGCGCCCTCGGTCGACAGGTAGCGGGCCCGGACCAGGTACTGGCCGGCGGTGGGCGCGCGCTCGGTCCAGGCCACGACGAAGCGGCCGTCGGGCACGGCGAGCACCGCCGGCGTCGACGGCGAGGTCCCGGTCGCGACCTTGGTCTCGGTCGCGGTGAGCGCGGCGCCGCCGGCGTCGACGACCACGGCCAGCAGATCGGCGCCGGTCGACCAGACCGCGACGGTGCGGCCGCTGGCGTTGGTGGCCAGCGACGGCTCGAAGCCGGTGACCTCGCTGCGGTTGAACAGGAACTCGCCGGGGCCAGCGGCCAGCGAGGTCGCGACCGGGCGGCCGGTGGCGTCGAACCGGCGGCCGAAGACGTCGCAGCGGCCGACCACCTGACAGGTGTCCGACCAGCCGATGGTCGCGACCCCGGCGGGCGACAGCGCGATCTGGCGGCCGCCGGCGTCACCGCGGAAGGCCAGGGCCTGATCGCCGACGAACGAGGTGTTGACCAGGAAGTCGGTGGGCTCGAGCATCACCGTGGCCGCGCCGTTGCCGTCGGCGGCGATCGTGGCGGTGGCGTCGCCGTGGGCGATGCGCTCGCCCGCGCCGTCCTCGCCCTCGACCGCGAGCGCCAGCGCGCCGGTTCGGTCGCCGGTGTCGACGCTGAAGGTGAGCGGGAAGGCGCGGCCGTCGACGACGAAGGTCGCGGTCTGGGTGGCGCTGGCGTTGGCCAGGGCGATCACGACGGTGCGGACGTCGCCGACCGCCGGCCGGGCCTCGAGGGTGACGACGGTGTACGGGCCGCCGCTGCACGCGGCCAGGACGGTGACGGCGATCAGCGCGGCGATCAGCGCGGGGACGTTCGAGGGCGAGAGGGCGCGGCGCATCGGTTCGCGATCAGTCGAAGACGATGGTGCCGAGATCGGTAGACGGCGCGCCGTCGCCGCGGGTGATCACCACGATCCCGACGGTGACCGCGGTGAGCGCGGCGACCCCGCCCCAGAACCAGCCGCGCTTGTACAGGGGCCGTCGCGGCGCGCGGTGGGGCGGTGGCTGCTCGTGCGCGAGGCGATCGCGCTCGGCGGCGGCCTCGCGTTCGCGCTGCTGGTCCTCGAGATCGTCGATCAGCGCCAGCACCGCCTCGCGGTTGTCGGCGTCGGGGACCTGGCGCAGGTAGTTGCGGTAGCCGAAGATCGCCTCCTTGAAGTTGCCGAGGTTGCGCTGGCACTGGGCGATGTTGTAGAGAAAGCCCGGCAGCGGCTTCCGGTCGTACGCGGCCTCGTACTCGACGAGGGCGAGGTCGAACTTGCCGAGGTTGAAGAGCTTCTCGCCGCGCTGGAAGTGGGTCTTGGCGGCGCGGGTGTCGGCGTCGTCGGCGCGCGTCGGGGTGGCGCCCAACAGCACTCCGAGCGCGACCAGGACCGCGAGCAGGATCCCGGCCGGCGAGCGGCGACGCGCGGCCGTCGGCATCATCGCGGCGCGAACGGGTCGATCGTGTCGGTGGGATCGACGGTCGAGCCGCGCTTCTTGGCGGGGGGCGTGGTCGGTGGCGTGACGGCGTCGGGGGTGTCACCGGCCAGGGGCGCGCCGCTCGGGTGGGTGGCGGCGGTCGGCGTCGAGTCGACCGTGGCTGCGGTGGTGGCGGTGCCGGCCTTGCCGGGGCTGCGCTTGCGGCCGGGCTCGGGGCGCTCGCCGCCAGCGGCCGGCTCGTCGGCGCGCTCGCTGCCGGGCGCCACGGCCTGGTCGGCGGCGAACCGGACCGCGATCAACGGTGGCGGCGCGGCGAGGTCGATCGCGATGACCTGATCGCGGAAGCCGTCGAGGCGGACCACGTAGTCGCGCCGGGTCGGCGAGTCGCCGTCGGCCGGATCGATCGCCAGGCGACAGGGCGCGACGCAGACCTCGACCTCGGCGCCGGCGCGCAGCACGCGGGCCCCGGGCGGCGCGTCGATGCGGACCTCGATCAGCGCCGTCGGCATGGCGGTGGGTGGCGGCGGGACCGCCGCGCCATCGCCTGGATCGCCGGCGGTGACCTGCGGCACGACCGGCCGGGTGGCACGGGCCGGCGCGGTCGGCTCTGCCGTCGTGGGGCCCGTCGGCGTCTCGCGGTCGCGCGCGCCCGCGATCATTGCGGCGGCGACGCCGATGCCGGTCACGATCGCCACGCCGGCGGCGACCCAGATGCCGCGGCGCGGTCGCGGGGCCAGCCGCGGATCGAGCCCGATCAACGAGCCACCGAGCGACGAGGTCGCGCCCGGGTACGAGGCCGCGCCGGGATACGGGGTGGGCGGCCCGCCCGGATGCGGGGTGGGCGGTCCAGCCTGGACGAGCTCGGGTCGCGCCGGCGAGTGCGCCCGGTCTCGCGCTCGCGCGGTCGCCATCGTCGGTGGCGGAACTGCGGCCCGGCCACCGGTGGTGCGCCCGACCCCCGGGATGGTCTCCATGCCCGAGCGGCGCGGCGGCATCGGGTCGTCGGTCACGGGCTCGCGCCGGGCCGAGCGATGGGCGCGGGCCGCCGCCGGCGGACCGTCGAGGGTCTCGAAGTCGCCGAGCAGCTCGAGCAGTTGATGGCGCAGGTCCTCGACCGTCTGGAACCGGCGGTCGGGGTCCTTCTCGAGGCAGCGCAGCAGGATGTGCTCGAGGCGCGGGTCGAGCGTGGCGCCGCGCGGGGTCTGGCGGGGCGGGAACGGGGCCTCGGTGAGGTGCTTGCGCACGTACTCGCCGAACGAGCGGCCGCGGAACAGCGGCTGGCCGCAGAACAGCTCGTACATGATCGCCCCGAGCGAGTAGATGTCGGCGCGGGCGTCGACGGCCATGCCACCGGCCTGCTCGGGCGACATGTACGCGGGGGTGCCGATCACCGAGCCGGCCGCGGTCTCGAGCCCGACGTCCTCGTCGTCGCGGTTGAGCAGCTTGGCGACGCCGAAGTCGAGCAGCTTGACGGTCTCGGCGCCGTCGCCGGTCGGCATCACCACGACGTTGTCGGGCTTGAGGTCGCGGTGGATGACGCCGACCGCGTGGGCGGCGGCCAGGCCGTCGCAGATCTGGATCAGCAGGCCGAGCGCGCGGGGCAGGTCGAAGGCGTGGCGGGCCCACGAGCCGAGGCTCTGGCCGCGCAGCAACTCCATGATGATGAACGTGGTGCCGTCGTCGAGCTCGACGAAGTCGGTGACGTCGACGATGTTGCGGTGGCGGATCCGGTTGACGGTGCGCGCCTCCTGGAAAAAGCGGGCGACCGAGTCGCGCCGACGAGCGTAGTCGGCGCGCAGCAGCTTGAGCGCGACCTCGCGGCCGAGGCGGGCGTGCTCGGCGCGGTAGACGAAGCCCATACCGCCCTTGCCGAGCAGGGCGTGCAGCCGGTAGGCGCCGAGGGTGGTGCCCAGGCGATCCTCGGCCCGCTCGGGCGCGGGCTGCGCGGGCGGTGCCGGGCGGGGACTCGGCGCACCGCTCGGGGGGCGGCGCGCGGCAGGGCTCTCGACCCGGGTCGGCGGCCGATCGCGGGTGCCCATCGCCGCCGCCGACAGCGGTGGCAGGCCGGCCTCGTCGTCCTCGGCGGACGCCGGGCCGACCACGCTGGCGTCCCAGTCGGCCGGCAGCGGCAACGCGGCGGTGGCCTCGCGGACCTCGGATCTCGGCCGTGACCCGGTGGCACCGCTCGGGCGTCCGGGCTCGGAACGAGGAGGAACGTCGCGTGGCACCGACACGAGCATACCGGGGAGCACCCGGTGGCGGCCACGCCTATTCTACGAAGCGGCGCCGCGCCGGGGCAACCGGTCCGGGCCCGATGGCGACGCTGGCGCCGGCGACGGCGCCGTCGGCCGGGTCAGCGCACGCGGATGGCGTCGGCGATGACCACCTTGCCGCCCGGGGCCTGGCGCGACAGCGCGACCGTGTTCCAGCCGGCGCTGAACTGCCAGGTGCCCAGCGTCACCCACTGGCTGCCCTGGGTCTGCTGGTTCCGCACCACCCGGCCGACCTCGGTGCCCGCGGCGTCGTGGGCGATGAAGGTCGCGGCGGCCGATCGGTTGCTGCCCTGGGTCCACCAGGCCTCGACGGTGCGCGACTGCGCCGCCGGCAGGTAGAAGAAGAAGGTCGCGGGCGCCGCCGAGGACGTGGTGTCGGCGAACCAGTAGCCGCTGCCGTAGTAGCCGGGCGTGGCGCTGGCCGAGTTCCACGTGCCGGTCAGCTCGAGGCGTGCGACCGACGCGTTGTTGTTGGCGTTGTTGGAGTCGACGATGATCGTCGCCGGGGGCGGATTGCCGCCACCGCCACCGCCGCCGCCGCCGCCGTTGTCGCCGCACAGCGTGCGCACGCGGTCGATGTAGTGGGCCCACGGCCAGTTGCGGCCGGGGTCGGTGCGGTTCCACGGCTGGAGCTGGCCGTGGCTGACGATGTGGTTGCGATCGCGCGGCACGCCCTGATCCTTGGCGATGTCGCAGGTCAGCTTCGCCGAGGTCTCGATGATGCCGTTCGACCACGTCGCCTGGCTGGCGAAGCCGGCGTGCTCGATGCCGACCGCGAAGTTGTTGACCGAGGAGCCGTTCTTGCCGCACTGCGCGTTGCCGGCGCGCGCGCACTCGTAGGTGGCGGCGACGTGCCAGGCCCGGCTTGCCTCGCGCACCAGCTGGGTGACCTCGGAGCCCGACTCGTTGACCACATAGTGGGCGCTGGCCTGGGCCGAGGAGTTGCGCAGCCAGCCCCAGCAGCCGGCGTAGTTGCCCTCGCAGCTGTGGATGACGATCATGCTGATGTCGGCGCCGGCGGGGCGCGCGCCGAAGTTGGGCGACGGCCGCCAGATCGCGTCGGGATAGTCGGACGTGCCGACGTGGTGGAGGCCGCCGCTGGCGATCGCCGGCGGCAGATCGGTGCGCGGCCGCAGCGACGCCACCAGCGCGCCCGACTCGGCCAGCTCGCGGGCGCCGGCGCGCAGCACCCGGAACACGCCGTCCTGGACGTAGGCGGTGCGCGCGTCGTCGTCGTCGATCCCGCTCCACGCGGCCACCACTGGCGCCCACGCCATCAGGTCGTCGCCGCGGACGCCCTGGGCCCGCGCCTCCTCGGCGAGCAGGTAGGCGGCGGCCAGGATGTTGGCCGCAGGATCGAGCGAGACCTCGTCGGTGCCGAGGCCGGCCAGGGCGGCGCCGCGGTCGACCGCCTCCGGCCGCAGGCCCATGACGCCGAGGCCGGTGGGCGCGCCCTCGTTCTCGACCTCGCCGGTGACCATCTCCCAGCGGGTCTCGACGTAGCCGATCGCCTTGAGCAGATCGGCCGGGACGCCGGTGGAGGTGGCGGCGGCGTCGAAGTCGCGGTCGAGGTCGGTGACCACCGCCGTGTTGACGCCGTCGTCGACCATCACGTCGGTGGTGCAGGCGGCGAGCCCGAGCGCACCAAGCGCGGTGACCAGGGCAGCGGCGACGACGGTGCGACTCATGGGCGGTACTCCGGGACAGCGGTGCGCGTAGCCCTGGCAGCTCCAGCAGCCACCGTGCCAACCACGTCGCAGCTGATGTAGGGCAACGGAAGTCCGTCGTCGTTCCGCCGGGTTGACGTCGCCGCGCGGTGCGGGTGGCGAGCACGCGCGCCACCGCTGCCCACGCCAGGTTGCATGGCTGCGAGCCCGAGGCTGCGCACGGCCGTGGGCAGGTCGCACCTAGGGCCTGGGAATGGGGAAGGCGATCGATGATCGAGGTCGAGGCGCCCGGATGGCAAGGCGACGGCGAGGACCGGAGGGGAGCATCCTCGCCGGATGTGATCCGAGGACCGGAGCCGGCAACGCAGCCAGCCGGGATGGATCGGCCGCGAGAACGATCGAATTCCCCATTCCCGGGCCCTTGGTTCATCCGCGCCGGCCCGCGGCAGGCGCGCGCGCCGGCAGGGTACGATGCGGCATGTCCACCACGCTCACGTTCTGCGGTGCGGCCGGTGGCGTGACCGGCAGCTGCTACCACCTCGCCAAGGACGGCGTCGCGATCGTCATCGACGCCGGCATCTTCCAGGGCAGCCACTTCGCCGACGAGCTGACCCAGCGGCCGACGCCGTTCGAGCCGCGCGACGTGACCGCGATGGTGCTCACCCACGGCCATCTCGACCACACCGGGCGGGTGCCGCTGCTGGTCGACCGCGGCTTCGCCGGGCCGATCCACGGCCACCCCGCCAGCCTCGAGATCGGTCGGCTGATCATGGAGGACACCGCCAAGATCGGCGCCCGCACCGACACGCCGCTCTACGACAAGCGGGCCGTGGACGCGACGGTGCCCCGGTTCCGGGCCGAGGGCTACCGTCAGCCGTTCACGATCGGCCCGTTCCGGATCGAGCTGTTCGACGCCGGCCACATCCTCGGCTCGTGCCACGTGCGGGTGAGCTGGGCGACCGCGGGCGGCGAACGCGCGATCCTGTTCTCCGGCGACATCGGCGTGGTCGGCACGCCGATCATCCGCGACCCGTTCAACGCGTGGGCGCCCGAGCACGCGGTCGACACCGTGGTCACCGAGTCGACCTACGGCAACCGCGACCATCCCGACCGCGGCGCGACCCGCGAGCTGTTCCGCACCGTGATCAGCCGCGCCCTCGCCGACGGCGGCAAGGTCCTGATCCCGGCGTTCGCGATCGGCCGGACCCAGGAGATCCTCTACGAGTTGCACACGCTGGTGCAGGCCGGGCTGCTCGGCAAGATCCCGATCGTCGTCGACGGCCCGCTGTCGTTGTCGGCGATCGACGTCTACCGCAAGAACCAGGGCTGCTACGACGAGGCCGCGCTGGCGCTGGTCGCCGCCGGCGACAGCCCGCTCGACGTCGACACCTTCACCGCCGCGCGCGACGGCAAGCAGTCGGCGCGGGTCGGCGAGATCCAGGGCCCGGCGATCATCATCGCCGGCTCCGGCATGTGCAACGGCGGCCGGATCCGCGGCCACCTCGCGCACTACCTGCCCGACCCGCGCACCGACGTGCTGCTGGTCGGCTACCAGGGTACGCACACGCTGGGCCGGTCGCTCGAGGACGGCGCCCACGAGGTGTGGCTCGACGGGGCCCAGGTGCCGGTGCGCGGGCGGGTCACGCGGCTGTCGGGCATGTCGGCCCACGCCGATCAGGCCGGGCTCGCGGCCTGGTACGACAAGGTGCCGCGCAAGCCCGGGGCGTTGACCATCGTGACCCACGGCGAGGACGAGGCCCGTGCCACCTACGCGAGGCTCCTGACCGATCGCTTCGGCGCCCGCACCGCGGTCCCGGCCTTGTTCGAGACGATCGCCCTCGACTGAGAGGGTTGGCAACAATATGGTTTCGGAATGTCAGCCCACGCGCGACGACCAGCCCACGGCTCTGATTCCGTACCGATCAGGCCCGCACTCTGGTGCCGGGCCGATCGATCGATGACACAGGGTTGGTTTCTGCCAACTCTGTGAGAGCTTGTGAAACAAGCACGTTTCCGTGCAGGCGGCGCCGTATCCACTCGGGGGGCCTGACGTGGCCCGCATTCCGTTCTTCGACATGGCGGCGGAACTGGCGACGGTCCGGCCCGCGCTCGACCGTGCCCTGGCCCGGGTCCTCGACAGCGGCCAGCTGGTCGGAGGCCCCGAGGTCGCGGGCTTCGAGCAGGAGCTGGCCGCCGAGCTCGCCGTCCGCCACGTCGTCGGCGTCAACTCGGGCACCGACGCGTTGCTGGTGGTCGCGATGGCGCTGGGCTGGGGCCCGGGCGACGAGGTGGTGACCACGCCGCTGTCGTTCTTCGCCACCGTCGGCGCGCTCGTCCGGGTCGGCGCGCGCCCGGTGTTCGCCGACGTCGACGACCGCCTGCTGCTCGATCCGGCGGCGGCGGCGGCGGCGGTCGGCGCGCGCACCCGCGCGGTGCTGCCGGTCAGCCTGTTCGGGTTGCCGGCGACGATGCCGGCGGTGACCGTGCCGGTGATCGAGGACGCGGCCCAGGCGATCGGCGCCGGCCCGCCGCAGGGCCTGGCCGCGACGTTGTCGTTCTTCCCGACCAAGAACCTGGGCGCGCTCGGCGACGGCGGCGCGGTGCTCACCGACGACGACGCGCTGGCGGCGCGGGTCGGGCTCTTGCGCGGCCACGGCAGCGTGCGCAAGTACGAGCACCTCGCGGTCGGCGGCAACTTCCGCCTCGACGCGCTGCAGGCCGCGGTCCTGCGCGCCAAGCTGCCGCTCCTGTCGGCGTGGACGGCGGCCCGGCGCGCGCACGCCGCGCGCTATCGCCGGCTGTTCGCCGAGGTCCGGCTGGCCGGCGCCGAGGTCGCGCTGCCGCCCGACGAGCCCGCGCACGTCTACCACCAGTTCGTCATCCGCGTGCCGGCGCGCGAGCGCTTGCGCGCCCACCTGACCGCGGCCGGCATCGGCACCGAGGTCTACTACCCGTCGCCGTTGCACCTGCAGCCGGCGCTGGCCGCGCTCGGCTACGCGGCGGGCGCGTGCCCGCGGGCCGAGACCGCGTGCGCCGAGGTCCTGGCCCTGCCGATCCACCCCGCCCTCGACGCCGGCGCGCCCGAGCAGGTGGTCGCCGCGATCGCGGCGTTCTATCGTACCTGAACCGAGCTCGGCGTCATCGTGGCCTGCGGCCCGGCTCGGTCGGCGCGCCCGACGACGGCCCGTGGTGCCAGGCCGCGCCGTCGTCGTCGAGCACCGACGACAGGGTCAGGCGGGCGGCGGCGCGCGCCAGGCGGACGGCCGCGCGCGCGGTCAAGGCGACGCTCGGCGTGGTCCGAGTCACCTCGGCGATCCCGACCAGCTGCGAGCCGTGGACGATGCCGAGCTCGGTCGACACCTGATTGTCGCCGGCGTGGACCCACCAGTCGAGCATCGGGGTCGCCAGCACCAGGCGGTGCAACTCGATCGAGCCGCGCCGGTTGACGAACGCCGCCACCGCGCCGCGGCGGGCGCGCCCGGCCCACACCCGCACGGCCTCGCCGAGGTGGATCACCGGCTCCATCGACACCCCGGCGCAGGTCAGGCTGAGCCCGGCCGGCGACTCGGCGCGGTCGCGGAGCAGCGCGATCCGGGCGCGCAGGTCGGGCGGCAACTCCATCCCGGCGAACACCACGCGCTGCAGGCGGTCGATGACGGGCACGGGTATGCATCCAGCGCCGCGGGCACGCCGCGGCAGACATGATCAGCACCCGATGGCGCGCGGCCGGTGGCGCGGACGTTCAGCGGGGCAAGGTCGCCGGCGTCATGCGCGACGCCGGGGCAGATTCACGAGCGGTCGGGGTTGCCGCCGGGACAGACGAAGGCGTTGGCCTTCCCGCACGACAAGGCCAGGGTCTCGAACACCTCGTCCGAGATGACCGCTGGGCGCTCGTACGGCTTGCGTGGCCGCTCGGTGCGCTCTTCCTTCTTGCCGTCGTTCATGGTCGCTCCATCCTAGCAGAAAGCCGCGGGTCGGGTGAAACCTGGCTCAGCGCGTCACATGCCGTCGTCCCAGAGGATCTGGAGGCCGCCGTCCTGGCTCGCGCTGGTCCAGTCAGCCCAACAGATGTCGGAAAGGCCGTCCGCGTTCACGTCGCCGGCCCACATCGCCGTGATCGGGCTGCCGCCGAACCCGGGGATGGCGCTCTGGAAGGTCGCCGGCCCGATGACCACGTGGTTCGGGGCCGCCGGGTTCTGGACCCCGGCACCGATCGGTCCGAACCAGACGCCGAGCACCGCCTGCGCCGTGCCCGGGTCGCGGGCCGCGACCACCAGGTCCTCGACGCCGTCGACGTTCACGTCGGTGGCGGTGCCGTTGGAGTTGTTGACCACCTGCATGCCGAACTGCGGCGCCGGGCTGCTGGCCGCGGGCACCATCGTGGTCAGCACCACTCCGGGCGCGGTGGTGTCGGCCACACCGGCGGTGCCGATGGTGTCGCCATCGATGATGTAGACCACGCCGGTGTCGGCCTGGTAGCGGTAGTCGCCCATGACGATGTCGCGGGCGCCATCACCGTTCTGATCCGAGATCGAGCCCATGGTCGAGCCCCATTCCAGCACGGTGTCGGCGATGACCTCGCGGAGCTTGACGTCGCGTCCGGGGGTGAACGCCATCCGGGTGACACCGGGCGCGGCCGGCCGGCCGGCGCCGCGGTAGACGATCACGGTGGCGTTGGGCAGCCCATCCTCGGCGTAGGCCACGCCGAAGTCGTCGGTGGTGTCGCCCGGGCCCTGCAGCTTGCCCAGGTTGTCGAGGTAGAAGCCGAACAGCGAACCGCTGACGGCGGGGTCCTCGTACATGCGGATGACCGCGGTGCCGCTGCCGGCCGCGCTGGTGTCGGAGATGTTGACTGCGCCCAGCGGCACGGTGCCACCGTAGAACACCACCGCCGCGCCCGAGGCGCCGCCGGCGCCGAACACCGCGGTCGCGACCAGGTCGTCGATACCGTCGCCGTCGTGATCGGCGGTGGCGAGCTTCCAGCCCAGGGCCGCGCCCGAGAACCAGTTGGCTGTGTTCGCGACCCCGATCTTGCGCTGGGCGGTCGCGGCGGTGACCGTGCCCGCCGGGAACGCGGCACCACCGTTGAAGACGTAGAGCACGCCGTTGCCACCCGCGCCGAACGGCTCGCCGATCACCAGGTCGTCACGGTTGGGCAGGCTCCAGCGGACCCGGGTCAGGCTCGAGCCGAGCGACGCGTTGGCGGCGAGGCCGCGGATCGTCGTGGCCGGCACGGTCGCGAGCCCGACCTGCGATCCGAGGTAGATGTAGACCTCGCCGGCCGAGGCCACGCCGCCGCTGGTGACGAACGGCGCGGCGACCGCGACGTCGTCGAAGTCGTCGTCGTTGAAACGGCCGCGGACCATGGCGGCACCAAACCCGGCGTTGCCGACGAGGTTGGGGCTGGGATAGGTCGCGGTCTGATCGAAGCGCGGGGTGAGCGGGCCGACGATCGCGACCGGCGAGCGGTTGCCGCCGGCGTCGACCGCGGCGATGCCGACCCAGTAGGCGGTCCCGGCGCGTAGCGGCCGGACCCGGATCGACTCGGCGGCACCCGGCGCACCCGGCGTCGGCGCGAGGAACGCCGTGCCGGTGGCGTCGAAGTTGGCGTCGGTGAGCGCGACCGTGGCGTAGCGGATGCGATAGGCCGCGGCCGGCGCGCCGTTGTCGCTCGGCGCGTTGAACCGCAAGCGGATCGACTGCCGGGTGTCGGCGACCCCGACCACGCCGACGATCACCGGCGGGGCGCTGAGGTCGATGGTCAGGCTCAGGTTGGCGCGGCCGGTGCGCGCGCCGAGGGTGGCGGTGGTGACGATGGCGTACGGCACCGCGCGGCTGGCGAGGGTCAGCCGCAACGACCACGCGGTGCCGTTGACGACCGCGACCTGCGACGCGCCACCGTCGACGGTGACGCTGACCGAGGCGCCGGCGATCGAGACGGTGCCGGTGAGCGTGAAGGTCAGCGAGCCTCCGGCCACGGTGCCATCGGCCGCGCCGACGGTGCCATCGGCGGCGGCGCCGGTGTAGGTCACGACGATGTCGGCCAGGGACACGTCGCAGACCGCCGAGACGGCGGTGTTGCCGACCGCGTCGGTGGCCCGCCCGACGAAGCTGTTGGTGCCGGCCACCAGGGTGACCACCACCTCGCCGCCGGGCGCGTTCGCGTCGAAGTTCTGGACGACGGCACCCGAGGTCTGCTGCAGCCGGCGATCGGCGGCGTTCGGCGAGTTGACCCGGATGCGAGCCTGGATCCCGGCAAGGACCGGGTCGACGTCTTGCTCGGGCGTGACCACGCCGCCGCACGACACGCCGTTGGGCGCCGCGACCGACACCGACACGTTGGGCGCCTGGTCGTCGAACGACAGGGCGACGCCGGCCGAGGTGTCGATCGCGTCGGGGCTGGTGACGTGGACCGCGCACATCTCCGAGGCCTCGCACGGGACGGTGTCGCACACCGTGGCGCGCAGCCTGGTGACGCCGCCGGCGCCGACCACCGCGCCGGGATCGTTGGTGCCGCAGTCGGAGGTGACCATCTGGCCGACGCAGGCGGCGTCGATGGCGAGGACGATGTCGACCTGGGCGCCATTGGTCGGGTCGCCGTCGACGTCGACCGAGGTGGTGGTCAAGGGCGCGGTGACGACGATCGGGCAGCCGTCGTAGACCACCTTGTACGGCTCGACGGTCGCGCAGGTGTTGCCGGCGTGGTCGCGGGCGGTGAACGCCACCATGTACGTGGCCGGGGGCGTGGGCGGGTTGAAGGCCGCGGCCGCCGACGAGTCGCCACCGGCGGTGACGTTGCTGCCGACCAGCGTGGTCATGGCGCCGCCGGGCGCGGTGATCACGAACGAGGTGGCCTCGCCCTCGACGTCGCGATCGTCGCTGTGGCCGGTCAGGGTCAGCTGGATGCCGTTGGCGAGGTTGTTGTCGGAGTCGAGCATCGGCGTGATGCTGGTGCCGGGCAGCGGGGCGGCCATCGCGCAGGTCGGGGCCACGGTGTCGACGAAGATCGAGGTGACCCCCGAGGCGGCGTCGCCGAGACCGCTGGTGCCGAGGCAGGTGGCGCGGAGGTTGGCCACGCCCTCGGGCAGGCTGACCGCCAGGGTGATCGCGCCGCCAGCGTCGGCGGTGCCGGCGCCGACCTCGGCCTCGGGCTGGCCGCCGCCGGTGACGTACAGCTTGACCGAGTGACCGGGCGTGGTCGTGACCTTGACGTCGCCCTGGTAGCCGGCCATCGCCGCGCTGTGGTCTTCGACCTTGGTGAAGACCTCGAGCGGAGCGTAGAAGTCGTTGGCGACCGGCGCGGTCACGAACGCGAGTTCGCAGCCCGCGCCGCCGGCGAGGTCGACGTGCATGGTGTCGTCGTCGTGGCCGCACTCGCCGGCGTCGCCGCTCACCTTCAGGGTGGCGCCGCCGACCGGGACGGTGACGTCGGCGAACGTCACGTTGCCGTCGGCATCGGTGATCGCGGTGGCGTCGTCGACCTGGGCGCCGCTGGCGTCGTCGACCGTGAGGGCGAGGGTGATGCCCTTGCCGAAGGTCGAGCGCACCACGACGTCGGTCTGGACCCCGGCCATCGTCGCGTTGCTGTCGGTGAGGACCGCGCCCGACGGCTGCTGGATGATGACCAGCGCCTCCGACTGGCAGATCGGACCGTCGCCGCATCCGGCGGCCAGCAGGGCCAGCGAGCAGGCGGCGAGGACAGCGAGGGTGCCGCGAACGAGCGTCGATCTCATGGGGCGTTCCTTGGCGAAGGCGGGGCAGGCCGCCGGCAGCAGACGGAGGTCATCGGAGTCGGGTGGATCAGGGCAACACCCGCAGCCCGCGCGCGCGGCGCTTGCCGTCGGCGGCGAGGTGGTGCTGGCCATCGCGCTCGACCCGGGCCCAGGTCGGCGGCATCGCGATATCGTCGGCGGCGACCTGGCCCTTGGCCCGCAGCGCCTCGCGCACGGTGACCGCGTGGCGGCAGGCCTCGAGCGATGGGCCCTTCATGTCGCCCTGCTCGACCAGCGCCATGCCGTGGCAGCGCTGGCAGTACGGCCGCAGGGTGCAGACGTTGCATTCGGCGAGCTTGGCCCAGCGCAGGTCGCGGACCTCGGCGAGTTGGGGCGAGCCCCACCAGATGTCGGCGAACGACTGCTGGCGGAGGTTGCCGCACGGCACCGGCAGCGCGTTGCACGGCCAGACGTCGCCGATCGGGTTGATCGCCAGCGACTGCTGCCCGGCACGGCACGGCGTGTGGGTGAGCGGGCGCAGCTCGTCCTTCGACGCCGCGGCGTCGGGGCCGGCGTAGGTCTTGTCGAGGAAGTCGGCCATCGTGGTCCGGTAGAAGGTCCGGAGCGTGGTCTCCGACATGCGCAGGCTGACCGGGGTGTCCTCGCCGGTCTCCATCGCGGTGATCTTGGGATCGTACGACCACTCGGCGCCGAGCTGCTTGGCCAGCGTGCCGAGGCTGTCGACGTCGGCGGCGTTGACCTCCATCACCGGGGCCTTGAGCAGCACCGGGATCTTGCGGGCGATCAACCGGCGTGCCGCGGCCACCGAGCGGTCCCACGAGCCCGGCGAGCGGGTGACGGCCTCGTGGTGCTTGGCCCGGCCCGAGTAAAGCGACATGTCGACCTGGATCGGGCGCAGGGTCGCGAGGAAGTCGGCGCGGGCCTCGGTGACGTGGTGGCCGGTGGTGAGCAGCTTGATCGCGAAGCCCTTCGCGTGGGCCGCGGCCAGGATCTCGTCGGCGTCGCGGCGCATGAAGAACTCGCCGCCCATGAGGGTCAGGAACAGCACGCCGGCGTCGGCCAGCTGGTCGAGGATGCGATCGATTTCGGCGAAGCTGAGCTCGGCGGCGGCCGGGTCCTCGTGCTTGTGGTCCTTGTGCTCCTGGTAGCAGTGGACGCACTCGTAGTTGCACCGGTCGGTGACCTGGAACGTGACCGTGACCGGTCGGCCCTCGCGCTGGGCACGAGCGGCGAGCAGGTCGGCAGCTCCGCGATGGACCTTCATGGTGACTCCTCGGGGTTGGTGAGTAGACCTCGCCCGAGGTCGGCAGGATACCGGGGGGCGCCCGGGGCATCAACCGCGGGGCCGGGCCCAACCGCGGGGGCGGTGTCGAACGACGGAGCCGGCACGGGTAGCGCAGGTGGTGCGGCGGCCGTGATGCCGAGCACGCCGGCGACGGCCGGGTCCTTGCGAAACCGCAGGCGCTCGACGGGAACCGCGGCGACCAGGTCGGCGGCCAGGTCGAGGACGCAGGAGGCCGTGCGAGGCTCACCGACGTAGACCAGGACCTGGCGCAGCAGCTCGGGCAAGGCCTCGGCGACCATCAGCGGGTCGCGCGCGTGGACCGGGGCCTGGACCAGGACGTGGATCGACGCCAGCGGGCGGGCCTCGCCCCAGGGCAGGTCGGCCGGCGACAGGAACGGCGGGACGTAGACCTCCCAGCCGCCGTCGGCGCCGCGGCGCAGGATGGTCAGCTCGTCGGTGAGCTTGCGGCAGGAGTCGAAGGCGTCGGCGAGCATCGACGAGATCGTCGACTTGCCGGCGCCGCTCGGGCCGGTGAACACCAGGGCGCGGCCGTCGTGCTCGACGCTCGAGGCGTGCAGCACCAGGGTGCCGGCTCGGGCCAGCGCGAGGGTCGCCGCGATGCGGACGCAGGCCTCGAGGCTGTTGACGCTGGGCCCGACCCGGAAGCAGGCGTGTAAGGGCAGCTCGCCGGTGGTGAGCTCGCCCTCGGCGTCGAAGCGCTCGACCCGCAGCCGGCCATCGGCGAGCGCGATGCGGCGGAAGGCGGGGTACTCGGGGCCACGTACGCGATCGAAGCTGGCGACCCGCTCGATGTCGATGACCAGCGCCGGGTCGCCGTCGGTCGGGAAGTCGCGATAGCGCGGCCACAGATCGTCGAGCGCGCGCGCGGCTGTGGCGCGGACGGCGACCGGCAGGCCGGCGAGGTGGAAGCGGAGCTCGGGCACGAGGGGATCGGACGGGATCGAGGGGTGATCGATGGTTGGTCGGCCGGACAGGGTACAACGTTCAGGGCCGCGGACGAGGACTCGCGTCCGCGGGGTCGGCGTCACGCCCCTGAGAGTTCTGAGGCTGGGAATCTGCACGATTCACAGCC
>JAYVSF010000189.1:0-16277 GCA_043775605.1 Myxococcales bacterium | reverse complement strand
CGCCGAGGTCGCGGCCGGCGCCGATCTGAGCGTCGCCGAGGTCGAGCGCATGCTGTTCGACGCCACGCTGACGGTGTCGTTCCTCGGCTTCGCGCCGGGCTTCGCCTACCTGCGCGGGCTCGATCCGCGCTTGCACGTGCCCCGCCGGGCGACGCCGCGGCCGCGGGTGGCGGCCGGCTCGCTGGCGCTGGCCGGGGGCTTCGCGGCGATCTACCCGAGCGCGACCGCGGGTGGCTGGAACCTGGTCGGTCGCGCCCTCGCGCCGCTGTGGCTCGACGGTGAGCCGCTCCTGGCCGCCGGCGATCGCGTGCGGCTGGTGCCCGCGTCGCCGGACGGCGCTTCGGTGACCCCGCCATCAGCCGGCCCGCGCGCGCCGGTCCGGGCGCTGATCGTCGACGACGTCCGTGGCCTCGTGTTCGTCGAGGACGGCGGCCGGATCGGTCGCCTGCACCAGGGCATGCCGCCGGCCGGCGCGCTGATCGGGTCGGCGCTCGCGCGCGCCAATCGCGCGGTCGGCAACCTCGACGGCGCCGCCGGGCTCGAGCGCTACGGCGCGCTGCGCTTGACCGCATCCACCACCGTCACCGTCGCCACCGACGACGGCTCGATCCATCAACTGGCGCCCGGCGAGTCGCTCGACCTGCCCTGGCCCGCGACCACCCGCGCCGGCTACCTCGCGATCGCCGGCGGCGTCGACGTCCCGCTCGTCCTCGGCGGCCGCGGCACCCACGTCCGCGCCGGCCTTGGCGGTCACCACGGTCGTCCCCTCCGCCGCGGCGACCGGCTCGCGGTCGGCTCGGCCTCCGGTTCGGGTTCGGCCTCGGGCTCAGGCTCGGCCTCGGACCCCGACGACACGATCGCGATCATCCCCGGCCCCGATCTCGCCCACCTCGCCGACGACGCGCTCGAGCGCCTGCTCTCGACCCGCTGGCAGCTGTCCCACCACAGCGACCGCATGGGCACCCGGCTCGACGGCGCCGCGCTCACGCAGGCGGTCCACGCGCCACCGTCCGTCACCGCGCCGCTGATCGCCGGGGCGATCGAGATCCCGCCCGACGGCGCGCCGATCGTCCTCGGTCCCGAGCACCCGACCACCGGCGGCTATCCCGTCATCGCCGTCGTCGCGACCCCGGACCTCGACGCCTTCCACCGCCGCCCCTTGGGCCGGCCGATCCGCTTTCGGCTGCGGTAGCTACGCTGTCGGCGGCGCGACCCTCGCGGTCGGACGGATCGCCTTGGCGTCGCCCCGCTGGCCGGCCCGTACTGCCAGCAGCCCGAGCAACGCGAGGTGCGACCCGAGCACGTTTCGCGGTGGTGACTATTTTCGTAGCGAGTTCAACAGGTTGCGACCACGGAGCCTGTCCGGATCTTGCGCGATGTCAAAACGATATCATACTGATGTCACACCGAAGGAGCCCGTCATGCAGGAGCGCAAGGTTCACACCCTCCCTGGCAGCGTCGCGCTGCTGATCAGCCTCGGCCTGCTGGCCGCCGCCGTCGCGTTGCCGATCGTGCGGCTGACGCCCGACATCACGAAGCACAGCGACCAGCACACCGGGATGATCGCCGGCACCGTGATCGCCGCGATCGTGATCGGGCTGGCCGGCCTGGTCATGCTGGCCGGCATGTTCACGGTCGGGCCCAACGACGCGGTCGCCGAGCAGCTCAAGCTCGAGATCCACGACCGCTGCAAGAACGCCGGGGTCGAGGTCCTCGAGGCCCGCATCGCCCACCTCGCCTACGCCCAGGAGATCGCCCAGGCCATGCTCCAGCGCCAGCAGGCCGGCGCGATCATCGCCGCCCGCCAGCGCATCGTCGAGGGCGCGGTCGGCATGGTCGAGATGGCGCTGAATCTCCTGTCGAAGAAGCAGATCGTCGAGCTCGACGCAGACCGCAAGGCGGCGATGGTCTCGAACCTGCTGGTCGTGCTGTGCGGCGAGCGCTCGACCCAGCCGGTGATCAACGCCGGCACCCTCCACCAGGGCTGAGGGCGACGATCCGGTGGCCCCACGCAAGCCGTTCCTGCTGCGGGTCGAGCCCGGGCTCCTGTCCGCGCTCGAGGGCTGGGCCGCCGACGACCTCCGCAGCGTCAACGGCCAGATCGAGTTCCTGCTGCGCGACGCGCTGCGCCGGGCCGGTCGCAAGGTCGCCACCGAGGAGCCCGCGGCCGAAACCGCCGCGACCACGGCCCCCGAAAAGGACGACGCCCCCGCTGTCATCGAGCGGGGGCGAAGGACGCCGCGTTGACCCTGCGGATCAGGGTCGCTTCAGGAGTAGCTCAGGCCGCCTGCTTGGCCGCCTCGGCCGCGCTGCCGGTGCTGGTGTCGATGCGCATGCCGTAGAACGACCGGTACGCGAAGAACATCGAGACGCACAGCCCGACCGCGAAGATGAGCAGGTTGTAGGTCAGCCACACGCCGTGACCGAACGGCGACTTGGCGCCGAGCTTCTGCGACAGGCCGACCGCGAGCACGCCGAACAGGGTCGTGAACTTGATGACCGGGTTGAGCGCGACCGACGAGGTGTCCTTGAAGGGGTCGCCGACGGTGTCGCCGACCACGCAGGCCGCGTGCAGCGGCGTGCCCTTCTCCTTGAGATCGACCTCGACCACCTTCTTGGCGTTGTCCCAGGCGCCGCCGGCGTTGGCCATGAAGATGGCCTGGTACAGCCCGAACAGCGCGATCGAGATCAGGTAGCCGATGAAGAAGTACGGCTCGAGGCAGGCGAACGCCAGCGTCGAGAAGAACAGGGTCATGAAGATGTTGATCATGCCCTTCTGCGCGTACAGCGTGCAGATCTCGACGACCTTCTTCGAGTCCTCGATCGACGCCTTGTCGGACGTGCCGTCGAGCTTGATGTTGTCCTTGATGAACTCCACCGCGCGGTAGGCGCCGGTCGAGACCGCCTGGGTCGACGCGCCGGTGAACCAGTAAATGATCGCGCCGCCGACCACGAGGCCGAGCAGGAACGGCGGGTGGAGCATCGACAGGTTGTTGATGAGCTCCGGCTGCAGGCCGTGGGTGAGCAGCATGATGATCGCGAAGATCATCGTGGTCGCGCCGACCACGGCGGTGCCGATCAGCACCGGCTTGGCGGTCGCCTTGAAGGTGTTGCCGGCGCCGTCGTTGGCCTCGAGGAAGTGCTTGCCGTGGGCGAAGTCGGGCTTGAACTTGAAGTCGCGCTCGATCTCGGCCTCGATGTCGGGCAGGGTCTCGATCATCGACAGCTCGTAGACTGACTGGGCGTTGTCGGTGACCGGGCCGTACGAGTCGACCGCGATCGTGACCGGGCCCATGCCAAGGAAGCCGAAGGCGACCAGGCCGAACGAGAACACCGCGGCGGCGGCGGTGGCCGCGAACGCGTTCATGTGGCCGCCCGAGCCGACCTGGATCAGTTCGGCCAGGCCGTGGGTCGTCGACACGCCGTAGGCGATGCCCATCAGCGTGACGATGATGAGGCCCATCCAGTAGGCCGAGAAGTTACCGGCCGTGAGACCGGCCAGCACGTTGAGCGAGGCGCCACCCTGGCGCGAGGCGGTGACCACCTCCTTGACGTGGCGGCTGCGGGTCGAGGTGAAGACCTTGACCGCCTCGGGGATGATCGCGCCGGCCAGGGTGCCGCACGAGATGATGATCGACAGCTTCCACCACAGGCCGAAGCCGAGGTTGGTGTGGTGGACCGTGTTGGTGGGGTCGATGGTCATGCCCGCGCCGGCGCCGGGCCCGATCAGGAAGTACGAGATGAGGAAGGTCAGCGCGACCGAGACCAGCGAGGTCAGCCAGACCAGGACCGTGAGCGGGTGCTCGAAGTCCATCTCGCTGGCGTTGGCGTACTTGTTCTTGGCGAGCACGCCGTTGAGCAGGTAGCTGCCGATCGACGCGAGGATCATGGCGATGCGCATCGCGAAGATCCAGACCAGCAGGATGACCTGAAGGCCGGGGACCTGGGACAGCGCGACCAGGATGAACGTGATGAGCGCGACGCCGGTGACGCCGTAGGTCTCGAAGCCGTCGGCGGTCGGGCCGACCGAGTCGCCCGCGTTGTCACCGGTGCAGTCGGCGATCACGCCGGGGTTGCGGACATCGTCTTCCTTGATGTTGAAGACGATCTTCATCAAGTCGGAGCCGATGTCGGCGATCTTGGTGAAGATGCCGCCGGCGATGCGCAGCGCGGCCGCACCCAGCGACTCGCCGACGGCGAAGCCGATGAAGCACGGGCCGGCGTAGTTGCCGGGCAGGAACAGCATGATGGCGAGCATCAGGAGCAGCTCGATCGAGATCAGCATCGTGCCGATCGACATGCCGGCCTTGAGCGGGATGGCGTAGGTCGGGTACGGCTTGCCGCCGAGCGACGCGAACGCCGAGCGGCTGTTGGCGAAGTTGTTGACCCGGATGCCGAACCAGGCGACGCCGTAGCTGCCGAGGATGCCGATCACCGAGAAGCCGGCGATGGCGGCGACCTTGCCCAGCGGCACCTCCTCGAGGACGCCGAAGTAGACGACGATGATGGTGCCGATGAGCACCCACAGGCCGGCGATGAACTTGCCCTGGGTCTCGAGGTAGGTCTTGCAGGTGGCGTAGATCAGCTCGGACACGTCGTGCATCGACTTGTGCACGGGCGAGTTCTTGAGCTGGTTGTAGATCGTCATCCCGAAGATGAGGCCGAGCGCGCACACCGCCAGACCAATTGCGAGCAGCATCCAGCCGCTCATCCCGAGGAACTTGATGGTGTGGAAGTCGGGCAGGACCAGGTCGGCCTCGGAGCGGATCTCGTGTCCGCCGGAGCCGCCGGGTCCCGCTGCGCTGGCCAGAGCGCTGAGCAGAGAAATCATGGGTTCACCTCGAAGGGGGTCGGTTGCGTGGAGGGCGCGTTATAGGCAGCCCGCCCGAGCGGTTGCAACCCCCCGATGGGCCGGTGAATGCAATCCGCGCGCCCCCGGGTGATCCGGCCCCGGCTCTGTGATATCCGTGCTAGCTGGGCGAGGATGCGACGGCCCGAGATCCTGGCGCCTGCGGGTGACGACGATGCGCTGGCCGCGGCGCTGGCCGCCGGCGCCGACGCGGTCTACTTCGGCCTCGACGAAGGCTGGAACGCCCGGGCCCGGGCCACCAACTTCTCGCTGGCCCGGCTGCCCGAGCTGGTGACCCGGCTGCACCGCGGCGGCGCCCGCGCCCACGTCACGCTCAACACGCTGGTGTTCGAGTCGGAGCTGGCCGCGCTCGAGCGCATCCTGCGCGGGGTGGCGGCGGCCGGGGTCGACGCCATCATCGTCCAGGATCCGGCGGTGGCGCTCTTGGCCCGGGCGATCTGCCCGGCGCTGGCGGTCCACGCCTCGACCCAGATGACGATCTCGTCGGCCGAGGGCGCGCGGATCGCGGCCCGGCTGGGCGCGACCCGGGTGGTGGTGCCGCGCGAGCTGTCGGTCGACGACATCGCGGCCTTCGCGGCGGCCAGCCCGATCGATCTCGAGGTCTTCATCCACGGGGCGCTGTGCGTGTCGTGGAGCGGACAGTGCCTGACGTCGGAGTCGTTCGGCGGGCGGTCGGCCAACCGCGGCCAGTGCGCGCAGAGCTGCCGCCTGCCCTACGACCTGATCGTCGACGGCGAGGCCCGCGACCTCGGCGACGTGCGCTACCTGCTGTCGCCGCAGGATCTGGCCGGGGCGGCGGCGGTGCCGGCGCTGATCGCGGCCGGGGTCGCGAGCCTGAAGATCGAGGGCCGGCAGAAGGGCCCGGCCTACGTGGCGACCGCGGTCGAGGGTTACCGGCGCTGGCGCGACAGCGTGCTGTCCGGTTCACCGGACGAAGCGGGGCTGGCCGGTGACCTGGCGGCGATGGCCCTGGCGTACTCGCGCGGCGGCTCGCTCGGCTTCCTCGGCGGCGTCGACCACCAGCGGCTGGTGTCGGGCCTGGCCCCCGGCCATCGCGGGGTCTACCTCGGCCGGGTGGTGGCCCGCAGCGAGCGCGCGGACCCACCGGCCGAGGCGCTGATCGCGCATCGGCGCGGAGCCGGGCCCTCTCAGCATTGGTGGGTCGAGATCGTGCGCGACGCGATGATCGACGGCGCCGACGGCGGCCGGCCGTGGACCGGCGGCCTGGCCATCTCCGCGCGGCCACCGGGACCGACCGGCGAGCGCAGCACCGAGCTGGCCGCGAACCTGCCTGCGCAGGTCGCGCCACGACCCGGGCTGGGCGTGGTCTTCGACGGTGGCCACCCCGAGGCCGACGAGACCGGCGGGCCGATCTTCCGGGTCGACGAGCTGGCGCCCGGGCGCTGGCTGGTCGGCTTCGGTCAGCCCGGGCCGACGCTGGCGCGGGTCGCGATCGGCGACCGGGTGTGGATCACCTCGGATCCCGCGATCCACCGCGCCGCCGAGCGGGCGGTCGCGACCGAGCCCGAGGGCCGGCTCGCGCTGACGTTGATCCTGCGCGGCGCGGCCGGCGGCCCGTTGACGGTGACGGCCCGGGCGACGGCGGTCGACGGCCGGCGGCACGAGGCGTCCGCGACGTCGGCGATGGCGCTGACCGCGAGCACCGGCAGCGGCCTCGACGCCGCGCTGGTGGCGAGCAAGCTCGGCGCGCTCGGCGGCACCCGCTTCCACCTGGCCGCGGTCGAGCTCGACGCGCTGGGCCCGGCGCTGCACCTGCCGGTGTCCGAGCTGAAGGCCCTGCGTCGGCGCCTGGTCGACGACCTCGGCGCCCACCTCGATCGGGTCGATCGCGTGATCGCGCCCGGCCCCGTGCTCGCCGCCGTGCGCGCGGCCGCCTGGCGCGAGGCTGCGTCGGGCCCGGTCGCGGAGACGGTCATCGTGCCGCTGTGCCGGACCGACGCGCAACTCGACGCGCTGGTGGCCGCCGGCGCCGACGAGGTCGAGCTCGACTGGATGGAGCTGGTCGGCCTGGGCAAGGCCGTCGCGCGGGCACGGGCGGCCGGCGCGCGGGTGGTCATCGCCACGCCGCGGGTCCAGAAGCCGGGCGAGGACAAGATCGTCGCCCACCTGCGCAAGCTCGCGCCCGACGCGATCCTGGTGCGGAGCTGGGCCGCGCTGGCGACCTTGACCGACGACAACGCTGCCGACGCCGGCCCACGGCCGCGCCTGCACGGCGACTTCTCGCTCAACCTCACCAACTCGATCAGCGTCGGCTTCGCGCTCGGGCTCGGCCTCGACACCGCGACCGTCGCCCACGATCTCGATCAGGTCCAGCTCGCCGCGCTGGTCGCCGCCTGCCCGCCCGCGCAGCTCGCGGTCACCATCCACCACCACATCCCGACCTTCCACACCGAGCACTGCGTCTACGCCCACCTCCTGTCCGCCGGCCGCGACCACCGGTCGTGCGGTCGCCCGTGCGAGGAGCACGAGGTTGCGCTCCGCGATCGCACCGGCCTGCCCCACCCGGTCGTGGTCGACGTCGGCTGCCGCAACACCGTGTTCCACGCCCAGGCCCAGAGCGCGGCGTCGCTGGTGCCCGACCTGGTCGCCCGCGGCGTCGGCCGCCTGCGGCTCGAGTTGGTGCGCGAGACCGGCGCCGAGGCCGCCCGCCTCTACCGCGCCTACCGCGCGCTCGCCGCCGGCACGATCTCCGCCGCCGAGGTGATCCGCACCGCCCGCGTCCACGAGCAGTTCGGCGTCACCCGCAGCCTCCGCGTCATCGCCTGACCCCCGCGCTGCGGGTCGTGATGGTCGGCGGGCTCGCCCTCACCCGAACGGCTCGACGCGGACGCGATGAAGGTGGGTGGTCAGCTCGCACAGCGCGCGCAGCTCGGCGAGGCCACGCGCGGCGGTCTCGACCAGGTGCTGTTCGTGGCGCGGACGGTCCAGGGCCAGCCGGCGACAACCAGCATCGACGCTCTCGGGTACGTAGCCAGCTCGCAGCTCGGCCAGGCGCGCCGTGACCTCGGCCAGGACCAGCTCACGCGTCATCGCCGGCCTCCAGCTTCTCGAGGTCGGCGAGATCCTGGGCCCGCGCCGCCAGCTGCTTCATCTTGATGAGCGTCGCGCGCGAGACCACCGCGAGCGGGCCCTCGGGAAGTGGCAGCACCACGCGATCGTCGAGCGCGCCGGTGAAGGCAGCGTCGGCGAGCAGGAGGTCCAGCACGAGGTGCGCGGTGCCGTCGATCTTGCTGACCCGCTGGACGTGGCGCTCGCGGGGCGTGCCGCTATCGAAGGTCATCGGCAGCGCCGCGAACACGTAGCCGAGCGGGCCGGAGCAGCACGTCGATGTCCTTGGTCGAACGGGTCGCTCCGTGCATGGTCACCGCGACCCCGCCGCACACGGCATACGGGATCCCGGCCTCGGTGAGGGCTGCGGCGATCGCGTGCAGCTCGTCGACCAAGTTCATCGGATGAACGGTAGCACCGGCCGCCGTGGGGCGGCTATCAGGAGCAGGGTGCGGAGCCGGCGGGCGAGGTCGGCGGGGTCGGCCGGCGCGCCGTTGCAGCGCTGTGGGTGTGCGTGCGATCCCGAGCACGTACGGATGAGGGGCGCACCCGGCTTCCCATGCTGACCCCGTGGCGTGTCAATGAAGGCAGAAGGTCGTCGCGCCGCGGTCACGTGCCCGACCGGCTCCACGTCCACGGAGGTCTCGCCATGAGGTACCTGCTCGCGCTCGCTCCTGCCATGTTGTCCGCGCTCCTCGGCTGCGGTGGCGGCGACGACGGCGCCACGCCCGAGCCCGACGCCGGCGTGGTCGTGCCGCCCGGCTGCGTCCAGCCCGACGTCCGCGACAACACGACGGTCACGGTCAGCGGCCAGATCCTCGACTTCGCCACCAGCGCGACGGTGCCGGGCGCCACCGTCGACGTCTCCACCGCGTGGGACGTCAGCGAGAACTTCCCGGCCGCGAACTGCCCGCTGGTGGCGACCATGACCACCGACGCGCAAGGACGGTTCGGCCCGATGGCCGTGCAAGCCGGTTCGACGTTGGCCCCGCCGATCGTCGTGTTCATCGTCCACGGCGGCGACCGGGCCCCGACCATCTCGGACGCGCGGACCTGCGCCACGGCGACGTGCAACCTCGGCCACACCATCGCCGCACCGTCGAGCGCGCTGGCCGCGCAGTGGCGCACCGACCTCGCCGCCGGCGGCATGACCGAGGCCGCCACCCGCGGGCTGGTCGCCTTCACCTACAAGAACACCGACGGCAGCCCGGCGGCCGGGGTCACACCGCAAACCGGCACCCTGGTGGTCAACCCGCTCGCGCCGGGGCCGCAGGTCCGGTTCATCGACGCGGCCCGCTCGGCGCTGATGCCGGTGGCCCAGGCCACGACTTCCGCGTCGGGGCTCGCGCTGATCGGCGTCAACGCCACCCACCAGGCCGCCTACCTCGGCGGCAAGCGCGCCACCGACGGCTGGGCCGGCAGCGGCTGCCTGGTGGTGCCGGGCGCGATCTTCGTCGAGGACAAGACGGTGTCTCCGCCTTGATCGCGTGAGCTGCGGCTACGCTTGGGCGCTGCGCTGCAGCAGGTACGTGCGGATCAGCTCGTCGAGATCGCCGTCGAGCACCGCCGCGACCTGGCTGGTCTTGAGCTCGGTGCGGTGGTCGTTGACCTGCTGGTACGGGAACAGCACGTAGCTGCGGATCTGCGAGCCCCACTCGATCCTCAGCCGGGCCTTGGCCTCGGCTGCGGCCTTCTCCTCGCGCTTCGACACCTCGAGCTCATAGAGCTTGGCGCGCAGGAGCTTCATCGCCTTGTCCTTGTTCGAGTGCTGGCTGCGCTCGTTCTGGCACTGGACGACGATGCCGGTCGGGTTGTGGGTGATGCGGACCGCCGAGTCGGTCTTGTTGACGTGCTGGCCGCCGGCGCCGCCGGCCCGGTAGGTGTCGACCCGCAGATCCTCGGTCCGGATGTCGACCACGATGTCGTCGTCGATGTCGGGGGTGACCACCAGCGACGCGAACGAGGTCTGGCGCCGGCCCTGCTGATCGAACGGCGACACCCGGACCAGCCGGTGGACGCCGTGCTCGGCCTTGAGCAGGCCGAAGGCGTGGTCACCGGTGATCACCAGGGTCGCGCCCTTGATGCCGGCCTCCTCGGCGGGAGTCTCGTCGAGGATCTCGACCTTCCAACCCTTGCGCTCGGCGTAGCGGATCACCATGCGCTCGAGCATCTGGGCCCAGTCCGAGGCGTCGACCCCGCCGGCGCCCGACTGGATCTGGACGATCGCGCCCTGGCGGTCGAACTCGCCCGACAGCATCCGCGCGAACTCGAGATCGTCGAGCGCGCGGCCGACCGCCGCGGCGCACGCGGCCGCCTCCTTGCCGGTGGCCTCGTCGCCGGCCTCCTCGGCCAGCTCGAGCAGCACGGTGGCGTCGGAGATCGCCGCGAGCTGGGTGTCGTAGGCGCCGACCAGATCCTTGAGCTGCTTCTGCTCCTTGAGGATGGCCTGGGCCCGCTCGCGCTGGTCCCAGAACGTCGGCGATGCCGACAGCGACGCGAGCTCCTCGATCTTCAGACGCTTGACGTCGAGGTCAAAGCAACCTCCGGAGCTGGTCGGCCTTGGTCGACAGCTCCTCGATGGTCTTCTGGACGACGCGGGCGTCGACGGTGTTGAGCGCCATGGGGACGACTCTATAGCGTGTTGCGGCGCAGCCTGACAAGGTCGCCCTCGCCGCCCTTGCCCAGCGACACCGGATAGCTGCCGGTGAAGCACGCCGAGCAGAAGCCGTCGCCGCCCGCGCCGCCGCCGACCGCGACCATCAGGCCCTCGTGCGACAGGTAGCCGAGGCTGTCGCAGGTCACGTAGCGGGCGATCTCCTCGAGGCTGTGCGAGGCCGCGACCAGCTCGCTGCGGTTGGGCGTGTCGATGCCGTAGAAGCACGGGTGGGTGGTCGGTGGCGCGCTGATCCGCAGGTGGACCTCGCGCGCGCCGGCCGCCCGCAGCATCTTGACGATCTTGCGCGAGGTGGTGCCGCGGACCAGCGAGTCGTCGACGACCACCACCCGCTTGCCGTCGACCACCGACCGCACCGGCGACAGCTTGAGCCGGACCCCGAAGTGGCGGATCGAGTCTTGGGGCTCGATGAACGTGCGGCCGACGTAGTGCGAGCGGATGAGCCCCATCTCGAAGCCGATGCCCGAGCGGGCCGCGTAGCCGATCGCCGCTGGCACGCCGGAGTCGGGCACCGGGATCACCACGTCGCCCGGGGCCGGCTGCTCGACGGCGAGGCGGTTGCCGAGGCGCTCGCGGGCTCGGTAGACCGAGGTGCCGGCGAACTGGCTGTCGGGGCGGGCGAAGTAGACGTGCTCGAACACGCAGAACCGCGGCGGCGGCAGCGGGGTCGCGCTCAGCGCGTGGCTGTGCAGCCCGGTCTGATCGATGACCACGACCTCGCCCGGCTCGACGTCGCGGATGTACTCGGCCTCGATCAGGTCGAACGAGCTGGTCTCCGACGACAGCACGTAGCTGTCCTTGAGCTTGCCGATGACCAGCGGCCGGAAGCCGTGGGGATCGCGCACGCCGATGAGCTTGTCGCCGGCGAGCAGCACCAGCGAGTAGGCGCCGGTGACCTGGCGCAGCGCCAGGATGAGGCGCATCACCGGATCGAACTCGGGGACCTTGGCCATCAGATGAACGATGACCTCGGTGTCGCTGGTGGTCTGGAAGATCGACCCGCCGGCCTCGAGCCGGGTCCGCAGCTCGGTGGCGTTGACCAGGTTGCCGTTGTGGGCGATCGCGACCGAGCCGCCGGCGTAGTCGAACAGGAACGGCTGGGCGTTGCGCAGCTCCGAGCTACCGGCCGTGGAGTAGCGGACGTGACCGACGGCCGAGGCCCCGGGCAGCCGTCCCAGGGTCTTGGCGTCGAAGATGTCGCCGACCAGGCCCATCGCGACGTGGCGCCGCAGCGTCCGATCCCCGGCCACCAGCCCCGCCGACTCCTGGCCGCGGTGCTGGAGCGCGTGCAGGCCCAGGTACGTGATGTTGGCCGCCTCGTCGTGCCCCTGGATACCGAAGATGCCGCACATCGTCGCCCTGCGTACCACGGCCCTCGGGGACCCGCCAGACGGCGACTTCGGGCCGGCCGGGCGCGACCGATTTGGACCGGGCGCACAACGGCGGGGCCGAAAGCTTGTGCAAGCGCTCCACTTCGCGAACAATATCGACCGTGGTTGCCAAGGTTCTCTGGCGTGACGCACAGGGCATCGAAGGTGCGATCGAACTTGGCGCAAGCGAGGTTCGAATCGGACGCGCGATGGACTGCGCGATCCGCACCGACGACGCGATGGTCTCTCGACACCATGCGCGGATGTACTGGGGCGGCGGCGGCTACGTCCTCGAGGATCTGCAATCGGCGAACGGCTGCTACTACCAGGAGCAGAAGGTCGCCCAGCACATGCTCAAGCACGGCGATGCCGTGCGTTGCGGCAGCCTGTGGCAGCGCTACATCGACACCTCGCAGCTCGGCCAGCCCGAGACCCCGCAGCCGGCGCCCCAGCCGATGCCGGCGCCCGCCCCCGCCCCGGCGCCGATGGGCATGGTCCAGCCGACCGCGATGGGCATGCAGGGCCAGAACATCGGCCAGCCGCAGCCGATGCCGATGCCGGCCCCCGCCCCCGCGCCCGCGCCGGCCCCCGCGCCCGTGGCCGCCAAGCCGTCCGAGTCCGACGAGGAGGTCCGGCGCATGCGCCGCCGCCTCGAGCAGCTGCAGTCCGAGCTGCGCGTCTACCGCAGCGGCAAGGTCGGCGCCGAGAAGGCGCGCCGGATGGAGGACCTCGAGGCCGAGGTCACCAACCTCGAGACCGAGCGGGACAAGGCCAACGCCCGCGCCAAGGAGCTCGAGGAGACGGTCAGCCGCGAGTCGGGCAGCAAGAAGGTCCAGCAGGCGGTCGAGATCAAGGGCAAGGCCGCCGAGATCGTCACCGCGCTCAACGACTGCCTGTCGAGCCTCCGCATCGAGGTGATGGCGGCCGAGGGCGAGTTCGAGCAGTTCTCGCACACGATCCCGCGCGCGTCGTTCGAGCTGATCCGGCAGTCGATGAAGGAAGCCTCGGGCGCCATCGATCAGGCCCGCGATCTGCTGCGGCAGCTGCGCGAAGTCGCGAGCTGACCCCGCTCGGTAGGCTGGGCCAGCTTGGGCTGGCTGCCGTCCCCGAGTCGTGGATCGACAGGCGCGGGTCGCCGTGGCATGGTCGAGCCATGGCCTGGATGCTCATCAAGCTCGGGATCCGGATCGTGGGGTTCCTCGCGGTGTTCTGGTTCGCGATGCGCAAGAACCCGAAGATCGTGGTCAGGCCGACGTGGGCGCTCCCGCTGGTCGCCGGGTTCTTCGCGCTGATCAACGCGGGGCTGTACTGGCTGCTCAAGCCGGTGCTGAACCTGGCCAGCTTCCACGCCGTCTGGTTCCTGATGCCGCTGGTGCTGAACCTGATCTTCCTGGTCGCGACGGTCCGGGTGTTCCAGCCGCGCGACCTCGCGCCGCCGCCGCTGACCAAGGGCGCCAAGGACGGGCCCCGGCCCAAGGCGTCGCGCCGCCCGTCGCTGCAGATCGACGGCATCCGCGCGACCCTGTACCTGGCCGGCCTCCTGACCGTCGCCCACGGCGTGCTGTGGGTCGCGATCGACTACCTGCCCCGCCGCTTCGGCTGATCACTGTCGGACGCGAACCGGCGACCCCGTCAGGCGACCCAGGCGCGGGCGTTGTCGAACAGGCGCTGCCACGGTGAGCGTGGGCCCCAGGTCCGCGGGCGCCACGTGGGCTGGTAGGCGCGGGCCGCGCGCTCGGGGTGCGGCATCAGGATCGTGACCCGGCCGTCGGGCACGGTCAGGGCGGTGATGCCGTCGGGCGAGCCGTTGGGGTTGGCGGGGTAGCGGGTCGCGATCCGGCCGTGGCCGTCGACGAAGCGAGCCACAACCAGGTTGGCGGCGGCGAGCGCGGCCAGATCGTCGGCGGCGTCGGCCTCCACCCGGCCCTCGCCGTGCGACACCGGGATCGGCAGGCGCGAGCCGGCCATGCCCGCGAACAGGATCGACGGGCTGGGCGCGATCTCGACCAGCGCCAGCCGGGCCTCGAACTGCTCGCTGCGGTTCCTGACGAAGCGCGGCCAGCGCTCGGCACCCGGGATCAGCTCGCGCAGGGTCGCCATCATCTGACAGCCGTTGCAGACCCCGAGCGCGAAGGTGTCGGGCCGGTCGAGGAAGCCGGCCAGCGCGGCGCGCGCGGCCTTGCCGTACCGCAGCGACTTGGCCCAGCCCTGGCCGGCGCCGAGGACGTCGCCGTAGGAGAAGCCGCCGACCGCGACCAGGCCGCGGAAGCGGTCGAGCGCGAGGCCGCCGTGGAGATCGGTCATGTGGACGTCGACGGCGTCGAAGCCGGCGGCGGTGAACGCGGCCGCCATCTCGAGCTGGCTGTTGCAGCCCTGCTCGCGCAGGATCGCGACCGCCGGCCGGGCGCCGCGCAGCACGTAGGGCGCGGCCGGCGACGCCGCGGGATCGAAGGTCAACCTGCAGGTCAGGCCGGGGTCGTCGGGATCCTGGCGCGCGGCCTGCTCCTCATCGGCGCAGGCCGGATCGTCGCGCAGGGTCGCCATCCGCCACGAGGTCTCCGACCAGGCCGCGCGCAGGTCGTGGCGCGACCGATCGAGCAGCACCTCGCCGGCGGCGTCGACCATCAGCACGCGGTCGCCGGGCTTGGCCAGGCCGGCCAGCCAGGCCCGGTCGGCGAGGCCGTGCTCGGCCAGGATCGCGTGCAGGCGATCGATGTCGGCCGGCCGGACCGCCAGCACCAGCCCGGGCTCCTCGGCGAACAGCACCGGCAGCGGGTCGGCCCCGTCCGGAAGCCGGACATCGAGGCCGGCGCCCGAGGCGAACGCCAGCTCGAGCAGGGTGACGATCAGCCCGCCATCCGAGCGATCGTGGTAGCCGACCAGTAGGGCCCGCGCGGCAGCGACCGCGGCGAACGCGGCGATCAGCACCGCCGGCTCGTCGAGATCCGGTGGCTCGTCGCCGAGCTGGCCGTGGACCTGGGCCAGACACGAGCCACCCAGCCGGTGCAGGGCGCCGCCCTGCCCGCCCAGCTCGAGCACCACCAGCACCACCGGCTCGGCCTCGGGATCGTCGAGGTCGAGGTCGGGCGTGAGCACCCCGGCGACGTCGGTCACGGTCGCGGCCGCGGTCACCACCAGCGTGATCGGCGAGACCACGGCGTGGGCGCCGTCGGCGTCGGTCCACACCGTCTTCATCGACATCGAGTCCTTGCCGACCGGGATGGCGAGACCGAGCGCGGGCGCCAGCTCGGCGCCGGCGGCGCGGACCGCGTCGTACAGGCCGGCGTCCTCGCCCGGCCAGCCGGCCGCGGCCATCCAGTTGCACGACAGCCGGACGTCGGTGAGCGCGGCCACCGGCGCCGCCATGAGGTTGGTGATCGCCTCGGCGATCGCCAGGCGCGAGGCCGCGGCCGGCGACAAGAGCGCGACCGGCGACCGCTCGCCCAGCGCCATCGCCTCGCCGGTGGCGCCGACGAAGTCGGTGGCGGTGACCGCGACGTCGGCGACCGGCACCTGCCAGCGGCCGACCATCGGCTCGCGCATGACCAGCCCGCCGACCGAGCGATCGCCGATCGTGACCAGGAAGGTCTTGTCGGCGACGGTCGGCAGCCGCAACACCCGCTCGAGCGCCGACTCGACGGTGACGCCGGCGAGGTCGAGCGGCACGTGCAGGACCGGCTCGTGCTGCGCGACCCGCTCCATCCGCGGGGTCTTGCCGAGGATGACGTCCATCGGCACGTCGACCGCGGGCGCGCCCAGCAGCGCGTCGTCGACCCGCAGGTGCGGCGCGGCGGTGGCGTGGCCGAGGTGGGCCGAGGGCGCGCGCTCGCGAGCGCAGATCGCCGCGAACGCGGCCTCGCGACCGGGCACCAGGGCCAGCACGTAGCGCTCCTGGGCCTCGTTGCACCACAGCTCGGCCGGCGACATCGCCGGATCGCCCGACGGGATCGCGCGCAGGTCGAGGACCGCGCCGCGACCCGAGCCGTGGGCCAGCTCGGGCAGCGCGTTCGACAGGCCACCGGCGCCGACGTCGTGGATCGACTGGATCGGCGTGGCGTCGCCGAGCGCGTTGCAGGCGTCGATCACCTCCTGGCAACGACGCTGGAGCTCGGCGTTGTCGCGCTGGACCGAGGCGAAGTCGAGGTCCTCGTGCGACGCGCCCTGGGCCATCGACGACGCCGCGCCGCCGCCGAGGCCGATGAGCAGGGCCGGCCCGCCCAGCACCACCAGCGGCGCGCCGACCTCGACCGCCACCTTGTCGACGTGTCAGGGCCGGACGCTGCCGACCCCGCCG
>JAYVSF010000188.1:0-3308 GCA_043775605.1 Myxococcales bacterium | reverse complement strand
TACGAGGGCCGCACCAACCAGAAGAACGCGTTCCCGATCGACCTCAACCCGTTCGAGGTCCTCGGCGCCGGCGCGATGGCGGTGCGCGACGACGTGATCGCGGCGTGGCAGCAGCAGCTCGGTGCGGCGCGCACGATCCGGGTCCGGACCCGCCCGACGATCGAGCTCGAGCGGTTCGAGATCCCAGGCCTCGCGCTGCTGTTCGACAAGACCGATGGCACGCGCACGGTCGCGGATCTGACCGGCGAGGCGCTCGATCCGACCCACCAGCGCCGGCTGGCGCGGCTGCTGCGGCTGCTGGTGCAGTGCGAGCTGGTCCGCACCGAGGCGTGAGCCCTACCGTCCGGCGCCGTCGTCGAGGCTGGCCAGGACCGCGAGTCGATCGGCCGGCAGCGGCGCGACGATCGTCAGCGGGTCGCCGCTCGCGCGCGGCAGCGTGACGTCGGCGGCGTGCAGGAAGAACTCGACGAGCCCCGGATACGGCTGACCGCCGTACAGCACGTCGCCGACGATCGGCGCGCCGCAGGTCGCGAGGTGGGCGCGGATCTGGTGCATGCGCCCGGTCGTCGCCTGACAGCGCAGCAGCCGGCGCTCGCCGAACCCGCGCTCGACCACCCAGGTCGTCGACGCGTCGAGCCCGTCCGCGTGATCGACCACGACCCGCCGGCCGCGCTGGGTCAAGGGCTCGTCGCAGCCGCGGCTGATCGGCGCGACCTCGACCAGCGCCAGGTACGACTTCGCGATCCCGCCGCTGCCGAACGCCGCCCGCAGCCGCACCCAGGCCGCGCGGGTCCGGGCCGCGACCAGCACGCCGGAGGTGCCGATGTCGAGCCGGTGGACCAGGCCGCCGTCGCGCAGATCGTCGGCGACCGCGGCGCACTCGGGGAAGCGCGCGACCACGCCCGAGGCCGCGGTGCCGAGCTCGCCCGCGCGCAGCGGCTGCGACGGCATGCCCGCCGGCTTGGCCACCACGATCAGCTCGTCGTCGACGTGCAGGAACGTCAGCCGCTCGGCCGCCGCCGGATCCGCGACCACCCTCAGGCCCTCAGCGGTCACCGGCGGATGCGCGATTTCGACGGTGCTGCCCGGCCGCGCCCGGTCGCCCTTGCGCGCGATCCGACCGTCGACCCGCACCGCCCCGGCAAGGAACAGCTCGCCGAGCCGCAGCCGGCTGGCCCCCGGGAAGTGCCGGGCCACGACCCGATCCAGCCGCTCCTCGGGGCCGGCCGCGACGAGAAAGCGGGTGGGCGGCGACACGCTCGGCAGCTCGGGCTCACTCATGATCGAGCACGATGTACCGCGGATCCGGGGTCGCTACGCCGGGTTCAGCAGCAGCGCGGTCGCGGTCGCGCCCGGCTCGATCGCCCCGAGCGCCGCCGGGATCTCGACCAGCGCGTCGAGGTCGACCAGCGACGACAGGATCGCCGAGCCCTGCTTCGGATGCAGCTCGGCGATCAGGTGCTCGCCGTCGCGCCGCAGCCGGGCCCGCAGGTAGTGGGCGCGGCCGGGCGGCTTGCGGTAGCCGGCGGGCAGCGCCACCGGCGCGCGCGGCCGGGCGATCGCCGTCGCGCCTTGCATGGTGAGCAGCGCCGGGCGGACGAACAGCTCGAACGCCATCGCCGACGACACCGGGTTGCCGGGCAGCGCGAAGATCGGCACAGCACCGTGCAGGCCGACCGCGAGCGGCTTGCCCGGCTTCATCGCGACCTTCCAGAAGTCGAGCCGGACCCCGAGCGCGGCCAGCGCCCCGCGCACGTGATCGTGATCGCCGACCGACACGCCGCCGGTGGTCAGGACGACGTCGGCGAGGACGGCCTGCTCGATCATCGCCACCACCGCGTCCTGGCGATCGCGGGCGACGCCGAGGTAGCGCGGCACGCCGCCGGCGAGGGCGATCTGGGCCGCCAGCATGTACGCGCTCGAGTCGACGATCTGGCCGGGGCCCGGCGCGGTGGCGACGTCGACCAACTCGTCGCCGGTGGTGATGATCGCGACCACCGGCCGGCGCGCGACGGCCACCCGCGCGTGGCCGAGCGCGGCGAGCAACCCCAGCGTGCCCCAGCCCAGGCGTACGCCGGCGGCGATCACGCGCTCGCCGAGCGCGACGTCCTCGCCGATCGGCCGGACGTTGTCGCCGATCGGCGCCGCCGGCAAGGTGACGATCGCCTGACCGTCGCGCTCCTCGCTGCGCGCGTCCTCGAACATGACCACGGTGTCGGCGCCGGCCGGCAGCGGCGCGCCGGTCATGATCCGCGCGGCGTACCCGGGCGCCAGCTCGCCGGCGCTGCCACCGGCGGCGATCGCGTGCCCGACCGGCAACGTCGCCGGCAGCTCCGCGGCCCGCGCCGCGAAGCCGTCCATCGCCGAGGTCGCGACCGCCGGCAGGTTGCGACCGGCGTCGATCGCGGTGGCCAGAAACCGACCATCGGCGGCGGCGAGCTCGATCAGCTCGCTCGGCAGGCGTGACACCAGCTCGAGCACGCGCGCGGTGGCCTCGGGAACCGACAGCATATGCCCGGGACCTTACTCCGCCCCGAACCCGGCGAAGCGTCAGTTCAGCGCGTAGGTCACGTGGACGATCGCGATGATGTCCTTGTCGAGGGTGGTCGTGTCGTTGTTGCCCTCCCACGACGTCTGCGAGACGTTGGCGGGGTTGATGTTGATGACGCCCATGTCGGCGTCCTTGAGCCGACCGAGAGTGGCGCCGCCCGCGGCCTTGAGCATGTTCTCGGCCCGGGTCCGGGCGTCGCGGCTGGCCTCCGACAGCATCTCGACCTTCAGCTCGCCGAGCTTGGTGTAGTAGTAGGCCGGCTGGGCCGAGGTCACGGCCACCCCCTGCTCGAGCAGGCTGGTGACCTCGCGCGACACCCGCTCGATCCGCAGGACGTCGGCCGAGCGCACGCTGATCGCCTGCTTCGCGACGTAGCCGGTGAACACCTCCTTGCTGATCCGATCCTCGCCCTTGCCCTCGTAGACCGTGGTGTAGGTCTCCTCGACGGTGGCCGAGTCGGGGAAGATGTCGGTGGCGAGCACGCCCTGGGCCTTCAGGTACTCGACCGTCTTGCCGACCCCGACGTGCAGATCGCGATAGGCCGCGAGCTTGTCCTTCGACTCGGCGGTGACCGACGCGCTCCACTCGATCAGATCGGACACGATGCGGCGCTTGGCCGAGCCGGTGACCTTGATGTTGCGCTCGACCGGCTTGGCCTTGATCCGCTCCCACGAGCGGGTGGCGATGTAGGTCGACATCGGCGGGGCCGCAGCCAGGGCGACGATCGCCAGGGTGAGCAGCTCACGGCCGAACCAGC
>JAYVSF010000187.1:0-7127 GCA_043775605.1 Myxococcales bacterium | reverse complement strand
GGAGCAGCCGGCTACGCGCTGAGCGGGTTCCCTCGGTCACGCCCCCAAGCTGGCATCAAGCTGCCGGCTCCGGAAGGCTGTGACTCGTGCAGCGGGTACGTGGGCGCTGCGCGCTCGGGCGTCGGCGAGGAAGCCCTCGAGGTGGTCGCGCACCACCGCGTGCAGCACCGTCGCCTCCGGCCGCCGCCGCTCGTACGCTGTCGTCCCGGGGGTCGCGACCACCACCCGGCGCGGAGCACGTCGCGGGCCGGACGCGCGAGCCTGCGATCACGCGGACCTGCGCCGCGGCCGCCGACCGAACCCGGCCGGGAGCCGGACGGGGCGTCCGGTATCCGGACGCCGCCCGGCCGGTGGCCGGACACCAGACAGGGCCCGTGCGCTGTGCTGCCGCGCGCTAGCAATCGTGTCCGCGGCTCCTCGTCGCAGGTGCCGCCCGCCCACGATCCGACCCTGGCCGACAACGCCACCGCGGCGGACCGCCAACCCTGTCGCCCGGCACCGTCCCGGCAGCCACCGACGTCGTCGAGCTCGTCGCCCGCGACCTCGCCGGCAACATGACGATGATCTCCCGGCGGTTCCGGTACGACCCGACCGCGCCGGTGCTGTCGGTCATCGACACCCTGACCAAGGACGAGGCGAACGAGAATGTCACGTTCGCGACGGACCCGGATCCGATGCTCGGGGGGGGCCCTCGTACAACCCGATCCACCCGCACAACGGCCCGGCGGTCGTCTTCGGCGGCAGCCTCGGCTGCGACGCGAGCAATCCACACCGATACCTCGGACGCGGCCGAGCGCGCCGAACCACTCGCGCTGCCCGGCCGCGCCTGACCGTCCCCGGGCCGCGAGGAGGCTCCGAGCGAAGCTCGGGCCGGGGTTCCTCGGTTTGAGATCGGATCCGGGGTTCCTCCCTCTGAGCGCCGGCCGCCGCCGGTCGGGGCGTGGGCGTGCCAGATCGTTCGCGACCAGGTCCGATGTCGCCGGGGCTCGTCGTCGAGGACGGGAGCGTTCGTCCTTCGGTCGTGGACCGGACGGTGGGCGATGCCGACGGTCGTGCGTCAGGCGCCGCGGGGTCGTCGCCGACGCGCGCCGATCAGGGCGAGCACCAGCACCGCGATGACGAGGTCGCTGCCCCGGGGCGGGCCGACCTGGCAGCAGCCGCCGGCCTCGTCCGGGCGCAGTCCGCATGCATCGGCGTCGTCGGCCTGGACCGGGAACGGCCGGTTGGTCAGCCCGGTGACGGCGTCGTCGTCGATCTTCCAGCCCGGACCGCCGGACGACAGGTTGGTGGCGATCAGGAAGCGCAGCTGGAACGTGGCGCCGGCGACGCTGGTGCCGAGGCTCACGGTCACCCGCTGCTTGGTCGGATAGCCCGGGTTGCGGCCGACCCAGGCCGACCGCCCGCCGAGCGGATTGTCGCTGCCGGTGCCCAGCCTGCCGGTATAGCCAGGCACCGCCATCGCGCCGACGTCCCGCGTGGGCCGCGCGAGTCGAGGTCGGGCACGGCCCGTCGACCCAGCTCGTCGCTGGCGCCGCGGTCGCCGCGTTCGCGATCGCCGGCGAGGTCTTGGTCAGAGACGGCGGTCGCACCGTCGCGCTCGGACGCCACGCCTGCGTCTGGGCCGCCGGTCGCGCGCTCACCATCGCGGTGCCCGCGGGCGCGCTGGCGTCGGTGCTGGTGGTCCCGCGCTGATCCCACGCTCGGTCGACCGGGTCAGCTGCCGCCGGCCCCACCTGCGCCGCCGCCGCCGGTCTGCGGCGGTGCGGCCACGCCACCGCCCGCGCCCATGCTGCAGTTCGGGTCGTCGGTGCCCTTGAAGGAGTTACACTGCGCGAGCGAGTACTGGTAGGACTCCTCGTCCCAGCCGTTCAGGCGATCCCACAGCTTCTGGACGTCGGGGCCGGGCGTCGCGGTCACGCCGCCAGCGCCGATCGTGACCGTGACCAGCTTGATCGAGGCGAAGTTGGTCGTGAACTCCATGGGGCCGATCTCGCCGGTCGCGATCAGCGACCCGGTGAGGTCGATGGTGATCGGTCCGAGCTTCCAGCCGCCGGCCTCGCTCCAGCCGCCAGTGATCGAGATCGAGCCCTCGACCTTGCCGCCGACCCCGGCCGAGAGGATGTTGGGCAGGCCGACTCGCAAGGTCGCCGCGACCGAGGCGCTGACGACGCCGGTGAGCGACACTTCCTTGGTCGCCGGGTTGCCCTTGAGTGTGAAGCCGCCGGTGACCTCCGGCTTGATCTGCGCGAAGACGCCGGTGAAGATCGGGACGACGAGCGGCTTGAGCTCCTTGAGGTCCCACTTGCCCGAGGCCATCAGGTCGCCCTTGGTCGTCGCGCCAAGCTCGAGCCCGAACGGGCCGATCTTGGGGAACGCCATCGCGAACTCGAGGTCAGGCGCCGCCGCCGCCGGAGCGGCTTGCGGGTCCTGGCTCTGACCGTTCGGATCGACCGCCGGTGGCAGACTCGCGAGCGGGTCCTTCGGGGCCAGGTTGGGATCGACGCTGTGGCCGTCGGGATCGAGGCACTGGCCACCGGGATCGCCGGCCGTGGGGTCGTCGAGGGGGCCGGGCTGCTGCGAGCTCTGCGATGGATCGGCCGCCGGCGCGGGCGCGCTCGCACCGCCACGCAGCGGCGGCGGCACGTAGCCGTCAGGCATGCCAACGACGATCTGGCCACGGGTGCGATCGAGCGCGAGCTGGATGATCGCGGCGTCGGGCTTGCCCTTGTTCGCGGGCTTGGCCTTCTCGAGCTTGTAGTAGCCCGCGAAGGTCTGGTCGACGGTGGCGGTCGGGATGCCCTTGAGCTGGACCGCGCGCTGGGTCGACGCCGGGCCGGCGCCCGGCAGGTCGGCCAGGAGCGGGGCCGCCGACTGACCGGCCACCACCGCGTCGGCGACACGGTCGGCGTGGCGCTCATGGACATCGTCGGCGGCGCCGAACCCGCCAGCGAGCTGGACGCCGGCCCGTTGCTGGACGACGTGGGCCGCCTCGTGAGCCGCGAGGTGGAGGTCGGGCGCGCCAGCGAACGCGACGTCGTTGCCCGTCGCGTAGCCGACTGCGCCGAGCTCGGCCGAGGCTTGCCGGGCCGCGCCATCGGTGTGGGCGCGGATGCCAGAGACGTCGTGGTCGGGCCCGAAAAGCCGCTGGATGGTCTCGAGGTGGGGCAGCGCATGAGCCGGCCCGGCGACGCCCTGGGTGGCGGCGGCATGGAGGTCGCCGCCGGCCGCGCCGTACTCCTTGCGCTGCACCGTCGGGAGGAGGTGCATCCCGAACGGGTCGTCGTCCGCGACGACGAGCGGCGCCGTGCTGGCCACGGGCGGCGCCGCCGGCACGGCCTTGCGCTGGACGGGGAGGCCGGCGGTCAGGGTCCGCTTCCCCGGCGCGGACCGGTTGTCACTGACGACGACGGCGCCCCCGTCGTTCGACCTCGTGTCCAGTCCGTACGTCATCGGGCAATCCCGATCGTTCGCGACGCGCTGAGCCGATCTTGGCGGTGGATCCTCATCGAGAGTAGACCTGGCCAACGTCGCGTGTGACCAGGAATCCCTCTTCTTGGGCTTGCGGCGACCCATACCGCGGCTCGCCGGGCGATCCGGCCTGGGAGCAGGCGTGGTCAGGCGAGGTCGAGGGGTGGTCGGGACCCTGCGCACCGACGTTCACCCGTTCGTCGACGGCAACGGCCGCGCAGCCCGGATCATGATGAACGCCGAGCTCACGCGCGGCTCATCGACTGACGTCACGTGAAGGAGAACCGGGTGCGGACGATCCCGTCGGCGCCCGGCTCGAGGACCTCGGTGGCGGCGGCGGGACAGGCGGCGCGCCAGAACGCCAGCGCCCGCGGATTCTCGGGGCGGACGGTGAGGGTCCAGGGCCCGGCGTGGATCGCGAACAGGCTGCGGGCCGCGACCGCGCCGAGGCCGCGCCGACGGACCCCGGCGATCACGAAGAAGTCCTCGACGTGCCAGCGCCCATCGTCGTCGCGCCTGGTCAGCGCGAAGCCGATCGGGATCGAGGGCGCGTCGTCGAGGAACAGGAAGACCTCGCGCGCGGCGGTGTCGCGGTAGCGCGCCAGCTCGGCGTAGTGGTACAGGCCGTCCTCGCCGATCGCCGTCGGCACCAGCCCGCTCCACTCGTGCAGGTAGAGCTGCGCCAGCCGCTGCAGGCGCGGATCGTCGACGGGGACGGCGGTCAGCTCGATCATCAGCTCACGGCGGCGCCCGCGCGCTCGGCCGCCAGGTGCGCAACCTTGGCCGTGGCGCCCCAGCGGGCGTACAGCTCGCACGCCCGGGTCCAGTGGCGCTCCGCCACGTCGGCGCCTGCGCGGTCGTACAGCTCGGCGGCGGCGCGGTCGTCACCCGAGACCCGCGCGATCTCCGCATCGACCAGCATCACCCGGTGGTCGTGGTTCACGGCCGAGAACCGGTGCCAGACGCGGAGCTGCGCCACGTTGGGCTCGATCGCCGCCAGCGCCGCCGCGACGTCGTCGGGTGACCGCGGATCCGCAGCGCCGAGGATGGTCAGGCCCGGCATCGCGGCAGTCTCGTCCCCCATCGCATCGACGATAACCGATCTGGAGGTCGCGGCGGTCGCCGTCGGGCCGGCCCGATCAGCGCAGCGCGGAGCCGTCGATCGGCAGCTGATCGGCGGGCAGCGCCTGCCACGGCAGCGGCTCGCGCCCGATCGTGATCGGCGCGCAGGTCGACACCCCGGCGCCGACGATGGTGTACGGCAGGTTGCTCAGGACGAGCTGGTACTGACCGGTCATGCGATCGATGGTGCGCACCGTCGAGTTCTCGGTGCCGAGGAAGTCGGTGGTGGTGACGAACATGTAGAACTTGCCGCCCCACTGCGCGAACGCCCAGGCGGCGACGGTGCCGCCGAGCCCGCCGGGGATGGCGCGCTGCGGGCCGGTGCCGCCGCCGGTGGATTTGTCGATCTGCTGGACGAACGCGCTCGACAGGCCCGGGTAGAAGCCCCACAGGGTCGCGTCGCCGAGGCCGGTCAGCTCGGGGCTGTACTCCTGGGTCGCGCTCAGCGCGCCGACCTTGGAGATGTTGAACGACCCCGGCGGCTGGATCCAGCCGAGGTCGCCGGTCGCGGTCGCGTCGACGTTGCCGCCGCCCAGCCACAGCTTCTCGGTGTCGCCGCCGGCGGTTTCGGTGACGAAGCCCATGCCGAACAGGTCCCAGGTCCGGCCCGCGTTCTGACGGATCGGGAACGGGGTCGCCGTGCAGGCCGCGTTCTGGGTCGACAGGTTGAAGATCTGGCCGCTGGTGTAGAGCACCCAGGCCACGGCGTTGCGATCGACCGCCATCGAGAACGGGGTCGCCGGGCCGGGGTCGGTCCAGGCCGGCACCGACGGGCCGGCTGGGCACGAGATCTGACCGATGACCTGGAACGGCTGGCCGGTCCCGACCAGGCGCGGGTCAAACGACAGCAGCCGGAAGCCCTTGTCGACGACGTAGATGAGATCGACGCCGTCGGCCGTACACGCGCGCTGGCAGGTGCCGCCGGTGCACTCGCTGCCGTCGCCGCAGACCTGGACGGTGGAGCCGAACGTGCCGTCGGGGTTGCAGGTGACGACGCTGTTGCCGTTGCAGGTGTTGACGCCTGGCTGGCACGAGCGGCACCCGCTGGTCGGGTCGCAGGTCGCCGGGCAGTTCTCGCTGGTCGCGAACGTGCCGCCGACGCAGGTCTGGAACTGGGTCCCGACGCACTGGGTCTGGCCGGCGGTACACGGCACGGCAACGTCGTCACCGCTCCCGCCCGACGGGCCGCAGGCAGCCAGCGCCATGGTCAACGGGAGCGCGAGCAGGGACGCCAGCAACAGGCTTCGAGACATGCGAGGACCTCCGCGATCGTGGTGTACCGCAGGTCGCCCCGTCCACTCCACTACTTCGTCAGCCGGGCCGGCCCGGTCAGGCGTAGCGGACGGCGTAGATCGGCGGCAGGTGCTGGCTCACGGCGTGCCAGTGATCACCCTGGTCGTCGGTGACCCAGAGGTTGCCGGTGGTCGAACCAAAGGCGAGCTGGTCGCCGTCGGCGGCGATCGCGAGGGCGTGACGGAGCACCAGATCGTAGGCGTGATCCTGAGGCAGGCCGTCGGCCAGCACGGCGAAGGTCTTGCCGCCGTCGCGGGTCCGGGTGACGACGACCTTGCCGTGGGCGGTGCGCTTCTGGTCGGAGTCGGCGGGCACAAACCAGGCGGTGTCGGCGTCGCGCGGGTGGACCGCGGTGACGAAGCCGAAGCTCGACGGCGCGATGGTCAGGGGCTGCCAGCTCGCGAGATCGTCGCCCGAGCGATAGACGCCGCAGTGGTGCTGGACCCAGAACACCTCGGGCGAGGACGGCGCCTGGACGATGCGGTGGACGTCCTGGCCCTCGGGCAGGCCGGCCTGATCGGGCGGCGAGTAGGTGTTGGTCATGCCCTCGCAGTGCGCCGACCACGTCGCACCGCCATCCCGGGTGCGCATCACGCCGCCGGTGCTGATGCCGACGACGACCGTGCGGGAGTCGCGCGGGTCGACGCAGATCGAGTGGATGCCGGCCTGATCGGCGCCGCCGCCGCTCCACTTCGGGCGCAGCGGGTGATGCCACAGGCTGTCGACGATCGTCCACGACCCGCCGCGATCCTCGGACCGGAACAGGCCGCCCGGCAGCGTGCCGCACCACAGCGCGCCGTCGGCGTCGAGCGCCGGCTCGAGCGCCCAGATCAGCTTGGTCGACCACGCGATCGGCCGGCCCCACATGTCCTTCTCGTCGTTGCCCTCGGGCTTCGGCGGGTAGGCTGGGCTCGCGATCTCGGCCCAGGTCGCGCCGCGGTCGTCGGACCGGTGGACCTTCACGCCGAAGTGGCCGTGATCGAGCGCGGCGTACCACGCGCCGTCGCGCGGGTCGGCCAGCGCGAGGGTGACGTTGTCGCCGACGAACGCGGTGCCGGTGATCCGGGCCGCGGCGCCGCGGCCGGTGATGGTGAACAGGCCCTTGCGCGTCGAGACCAGCAGCGTGTCGTCGTCAGCTCCCACGGTCGTCTCCTGCTTGGGTGATGGCCACGGGGCGCTCAGCCGCCCGACAGGGCCTGCATCACGTACAGCTCGGCGGCTGGCGCGACCAGATCGCCGAGGTG
>JAYVSF010000186.1:0-8751 GCA_043775605.1 Myxococcales bacterium | reverse complement strand
CCCCGACGAGCTCGGCCGGGCCGTGGCCCAGCCGTGGACGGTCGCCGTCAAGGCGCTCGGCCCGCACCGGCTGACCGTGCGCAGCGCGGTGGAGGTCCGCGAAGGTGCGACCGTGCTCGAGCACCTCGACGACACCACCACCCTCGACGTCGCCGGCGTCGTCGACTTCCACGGCACCTACGACAACAGCGCCGACTACGGCCGCGAGGTGGTGTTCACCGGCGGCGGGCTGTACCAGCGCCCGCGCTACGCCCGCTGGCACAAGCGCGACCCCGAGACCGACGGTGAGCCGGCCGCGATCCGCGATCAGCTGGCCGCGACCCTCGGCGACTACTACGCGCTGATCGCCCGCGGCGTCGAGCTGTCGGCCGGGGCGCCGGTGCAGGAGGCCGGTCGCGCCGCCACGCCGATCACGCTGGCGCTGGCCTCGCGCCCGCGCAGCGCCCCGCCGGCCGCGGTCCGCCAGCGGGCCTGGCGCGACGACGTCACCGTCACCGCGGTGACCGGCGAGGTCGTCCTCGATCAGGCGACCGGGATCGCGCTGCGGGCGAGGCTGCAGGGCACGGTCGAGTTCGTCCGGGCCGGCAAGCCGCTGACCATGACCGTCGAGGTCGAGCAGTCGGTCGCGCTCGGGCCCCAGACCATCGCGGCGCCGGCCGACGATCAGGTGGTGGCGACCCCGACCCGGCTGCGCGAGGTCGACGACCGCAACATGCTGCTGCGGGGCCTGGCGCCGACGATCGGCAAGGCCGCGATCGACCCGCTCGGCGGCGAGCCCACCGATCCCGGCAGCGCCGGGGGCAGCGCCGCCGGTAGCGCGGCCCCCGGCAAGGCCGGCCCGCGATGACCACCCTCACCGTCCGCCGCGACTACCTGGCCCGCCATCGCCGGATGGCGCTCGGGCGCGCGCTGGCCGCGGCCGCCGCCGGCCTGTTGCCGGTGCCGTTCGTCGACGACTGGCTGCTCGAGGCCGCGCTCGGTGGCGCCTACAAGCGGATCGCCGCGGGCCACAACGTCGACCTTGACCGCCGCGCGATCAAGAACCTGGTCCACGGCCGGACCAAGGCGTCGTCGTGGGTCGACCTCACCACCGGCGCGATCGCGTCGCGCCTGGCCCAGCGCAGCTGGCAACGCATGCTGATCGCGCTGACCGCGGTGCGCCGGGCCCAGGCCGCGTCGCGGATCTTCGCCAGCCTGACCATCTTCGATCACTACTGCGCCCGGCTCCACACCGGCCTCGGCCTCGACGGTGAGCGCGCGCTCGAGGTGGCCGATCTCATCCGCCGCGCGCTGGCCGAGACCTCGGGCGGGCTGTCGTTCGAGCCGTTCCGGCGCGGGGCCCTGGCCGGCGCCCGATCCATGGCCAAGGCCCCGCTCGAGCTGGCCGATCGCGCGTCGGGCGGCCGCCTGCGCAAGCTGCTCAACCGCGGCAGCGACGTCGCCGAGCCCGAGGCCGTCGACGAGCTCGACGCGCTGGTCGAGCGCGAGCTGGCCAGCAGCGACGGCGTGCTGGCCCGGGCCGTGGCCGCGGTCGAGCTGCAGCTGTCGGCCGAGGTCAACCCGTTCCTCGATCACGCGATCGATCGCTTCGACGTGCTGTGGCGGGCGCGGAGCCCGCGGCCGTGACCAATGACGACCGCGCGTCCGTGCGCGAGGCCCGGCGGCTGGTCATCAAGATCGGCAGCCGGCTGCTGGCCGAGAGCCCGGCCGGGCGGCCCGCGGCGATCGCCGATCAGGTCGCGGCCCTGCGCGCGCGTGGGCTCGAGATTGTGATCGTGTCGTCGGGCGCGATCGCGATGGGGGTCAAGGCCCTGCGCGAGCCGGCCCGACCCGCCGATCTGCCCGGGCTGCAGGCCGCCGCCGCGGTCGGCCAGAGCCTGCTGATGCAGCACTGGCAGCACGCCTTCGCGCCCCACGATCTGGTCATCGGCCAGGTCCTGCTCACCCACGACGACCTTGGCGATCGCCGGCGGTTCCTGTCAGCGCGCCTGACCCTGCGCGCGCTGCTCGATCGCGGCGTGGTGCCGATCATCAACGAGAACGACACCGTCGCGGTCGAGGAGATCAAGTTCGGCGACAACGACCAGCTCGCGGCGCTGGTGTCGAGCCTGGTGTCGGCCGACGCGCTGATCATCCTGACCGACGTCGACGGGGTCTGGGACGAGCACAAGGTCCGCATCCCGGTGATCCGCGACATCGATCGCGAGGCCGCGCCGGTGGCCGGGGCCAGCCGCGGCGACGGCGTCGGCTCGGGCGGCATGGCGTCGAAGGTGCAGTCGGCCAAGATGGTCACCCGGCTCGGCATCCCGGCGGTGGTCGCGCCCGGCCGCCGGCCCGACGTCTTGCTCGACCTGGTGGCCGGCGCCGACCTCGGCACCGTGTTCCTGCCCGGCGCCGAGCCGGTCAGCCGGCGCAAGCACTGGATCGCGTACGGCACCAAGCCCAGCGGCCGGATCGTCGTCGATGCCGGGGCCCGGCGGGCGCTGTGTGAGCTGGGTAGGAGCCTGTTGCCGCGCGGCATCACCGCGATCGAGGGCGAGTTCGGCGCCGGCGAGACCGTCAGCGTCGTCGACGGTGATGGCCTCGAGGTCGCGCGCGGCCTGACCGCGTACGACGCCGCGGCCCTGCGCCAGATCCGGGGCTTGCATTCGGCCGATATCGAGGCGACTCTTGGTTACAGGTCCCTCGACGAAGCCATCCACCGCGACGACCTCGTGATCCTTTGACCGCAGCCCTGGAGCCTCTGGTTCGGGCCGCGCGCGCCGCGGCGCGCGATGTCGCCCGCGCCACGCCCGAGGTCCGCCTGCAGGCGCTGACCGCGATCGCCCACGAATTGCGGGCGCGCGAGGCAGGGATCCTGGCCGCCAACCAGGCCGACGTCGCCGCCGCCGCCGACCGCGGGCTGGCCCCGGCGATGATCGACCGGCTGCGCCTGGATCCGACGCGGCTGGCCGCGATCGCGGCCGCGGTCGAGGACGTCGCCGCCCAGCCCGAGCTGGTCGGACGGATCGAGCGGATCGAGCACCGGCCCAACGGCCTCGAGATCGCCCGCATGCGCATCCCGCTCGGAGTGATCGCGATCATCTACGAGGCCCGGCCCAACGTCACCGTCGACGCCGCGGCGCTGTGCCTGAAGGCCGGCAACGCCTGCGTCCTGCGCGGCGGGTCCGAGGCCTTCGCGTCGAACCAGGCGCTGGCGGCCGCGGTCGGGGCCGGCCTGGTCGCCGCCGGCCTGCCGGCCGCCGCGGTCACGGTCGTGCCGTCGACCGATCGCGACGCCATCCGCGAGCTGGTGCAACTCGACGAGCTGATCGACCTCTGCATCCCGCGCGGCGGCGAGGGCCTGATCCGGTTCGTCGCCGAGCACGCGCGGGTGCCGGTGATCAAGCACTACAAGGGCGTGTGCCACCTCTACGTCCACGCCGCCGCCGACCTCGACATGGCGGTGGCCCTGGCCGAGAACGGCAAGGTCTCGCGCCCCGGCGTGTGCAACGCGGTCGAGACCATCCTGGTCGATCGCGCGATCGCCGCACGCGCCGTGCCGGCCCTGCTCGCGCGCCTCGGCGGCCGCGGGGTCGAGGTCCGCGGCGACGCCACCGTCCGCGCCCTCGGCGGACCGACCGTGGTCGCCGCCACCGACGACGACTGGGCGGCCGAGTACCTCGAGCTGATCGTCGCGATGCGGGTGGTCGACGACGAGGGCGCCGCGCTCGATCACATCGCCCGCTGGGGCTCGGACCACACCGAGAGCATCGTCACCGCCGACCTGGCCGCGGCCGAGCGCTTCCTCCGCGAGTGCGGCAGCTCGACGGTGATGCACAACGCCTCGACCCGGTTCGCCGACGGCGGCGAGCTCGGCCTCGGCGCCGAGATCGGCATCTCGACCACGCGGCTGCACGCCTACGGCCCGATGGGCGCCGAGGGCCTCACCACCACCAAGTTCATCGTCCGGGGAACCGGACAGATCCGCGGCTAGCGCACTGGCGCGGCCACCACGCACAGGAAGGACGACGACCCCGGCATGACCGACCAGACCGCCAACCCAGGTAGCGACGGCGACGACGACGGCACCGACGACGACGCGCTGCCCCCCGACGAGCCGGCGACCCACGGCACCCTCCGCCACGACCCCGCGGTCACCGAGCTCGGCCAGGGCGAGCTCGACCGTCCGCCGCCCGGCGGCGACCACGCCGGCCTCGAGGGCGTCCTGCGCGCGCTCGAGTTCGCGCTCGACAAGAAGGCGCTCGAGCCGGTGCTGCTCGACGTCCGCGGCCTCTGCTCGTACACCAACTACCAGCTGGTGGTAAGCGGCCGATCCGATCGCCAGGTCGAGGCGATCGGCGAGGCGATCGTCATCGGGCTCAAGGGCGACGACATCCGCGCGCTCGGCACCGAGGGCAAGCGCTCAGGCCAGTGGGCGCTGCTCGACTTCGGCGACTTCGTGGTCCACGTCTTCCACCACCCGCTGCGCGATCACTACGATCTCGAGGGCCTGTGGGTCGACGCGCCGCGGGTCGCGATCGAGGTCCCGGCCGACGCCCGGGTCGCCGTCGAGCAGGCGTACTGACCGGCGTGCCGCCGACCCCGGCCGCGGCGCGGGCGTCGTGAAGCTGACCCTGGCGGTGGTCGGCCGGCTCAAGGAGGACTACCTGGTCGCCGCCGAGGCCGAGTATCGCAAGCGGCTACGGCCGTACTGCACCCTGGACGTCGTCGAGCACAAGACCACCGCCGCGCTGGTGGCCGCGGTCCCCACCGGCGCCCACGTCTACGCCTTCGACGAGACCGGCGACCTGCTGTCGAGCACCGAGCTCGCCCGCGACATCCTCGCCGCCGAGGAGCTGCGCGGCGCCGGCGCCCCGGTGTGGCTGCTCATCGGCGGCGCCGACGGCCTCGGCGACGACCTCCGCCGCCGCGCCCGCCGCCTCCTCGCCTTCGGCCGCCTCACCATCGCCCACCGCCTCGTCCGCATCCTCGTCCTCGAGCAGATCTACCGCGGCTTCAAGATCGTCCGCGGCGAGCCGTATCACCTCGAGTGATCACGGTGATACGGCTCGGAAGCGCGCGGACTCCCGCGCGCGCAGCATGGGGCGACGAAGACTTCACGCCCGAACGGACCGATCGTGAACGGGTCAGCGGTGGCGCTTCATGGCGCGGTCGATCTCGCGCTGGTCGTCGGCCTCGCGCTTGGCGTCGCGCTTGTCGTGCATCTTCTTGTGGGTGCAGAGGGCGAGCTCGACCTTGACCCGGCCGTGCTTGAAGTAGATCGAGAGCGGGATGAGGGTGTAGCCTTTCTGCTGGGTCCGCACGGCGAGCTTGGCGAGCTCGGCCTTGTGCAGCAGTAGCTTGCGCGTCCGCTTGATGTCGTGGTTCCAGCGGTTGGCCCACGGGTACTCGTTGATCTGGATGCCCTCGAGCCAGGCCTCGCCCTTGCGGATCTCGGCCCAACCCTCGGACATCGTGACCTTGGCGTCGCGCAGCGACTTCACCTCGGAGCCGACCAGCACGACGCCCGCCTCCACTCGCTCGTGGATGAAGTACTCGTGGCTGACCTTGCGGTTCTGGGCGACCACCTTGATCTCGTCGGTGGTCCCGGCCGGCGCCTTCTTCATGACGGCCCACCGTAGCGCGGCCAGGCCCCGAGTGGTCGCGATTCGGTCCGGGCCCGCGCCGCCGCAACCGCGCGGCGGGCCGGTCGATAGCCGGGTCATGATCCTGTCGACCCTGGCGCCCCGCCTGCTCGAGGCCCTGTTCGTGCCCCACTGCGCGGCCTGCGACCAGCCCGGTCCGCCGCCGCTGTGCCCGGCCTGCGCGAGCACCCTCGTCGAGCTGGGCCCGGCCTGCCCGCGCTGCGCCGAGCCGCTGGCGGCACCGCCCGCCGTCGAGTGCGCCCGCTGCCGGACCGGCGACTGGCCGCTGGCCGGGCTGATCGCCCCTTGGCGTTACGGCGGCGAGCTCGCGCGCGCGGTCCGGTCACTCAAGTTCGCCCGTCGGCCGAGCGTGGCCCGCGATCTGGCTGGCCTGCTGGCCCCGTTCCTCGCCACCACGATCGCGGTCGGCGAGCTCGACCTCATCGTCCCGGTGCCGCTGCACTGGCGGCGCCTGGCCACGCGCGGCTTCAACCAGGCCGAGGCCCTCGCCCGCCACGCCCGGCACCAGGCCGGCCTGACCACGCCGCTGGTCCGCGGGCTCCGCCGGGTCCGGTCGACCGTGCCCCAGACCGGGCTCACCGCCGCCGCCCGCGCCCAGAACCTGCGCGGCGCCTTCATCGTGCCGACGCGGCGCGCCGCTCAGCTCACCGGCCGACGCGTGCTGCTGATCGACGACGTCGTCACCACCGGCGCGACCATGGCCGCCGCCGGCCGGGCGCTCCTGGCCGGCGGTGCCGCCGAGGTCATCGGCTTCGCGCTGGCCCGCGCCGAGGCCTGAGAGGGTTGGTCAGTTCAGGCTGTCGGCCGGCGTCGGCGCCGTCGGGGTCTTCGGCGGCTTCGGCGGCGTCGTCGTCGGCTCGGTCCGGCGCTCGAAGATGATGAACTCGACCCGGTCGTTGATCTGCTCGGCGTTCTTGGCGGTCGCCTTCACCAGCGGCCGCTGCGAGCCGATGCCACGCGCCTCGAGCCGCTCCGGCTCGACGCCGGCCTGCAGGAACCACTTGCGCAGCTCCTCGGCCCGGCGGTCGGACAGCGCCTGATCGCCATCGTTGCGCGGCTGGACGTGCACTGTCACCCGGATCTTCTTGATCGACTGGTCGGCCCGCAGCGTGCGCGCGATCTGGTCGAGCACCGCGAGCGCGCCCTTGGTCAGCTTGGCCGTGGTCCCGGTGAACGTGACCGGCTCGAGCGCCTCGATCCGGTCCTGCATCACCATCACCAGCGAGTCGCCGGCGTCCGGGCAGCCGTCGTCGTCGTTGTTGCCGTTGATGGTCTCGGGCTCGAGCGCGCACTGATCGAGCACGTCGGGCACGCCGTCGTGATCGTTGTCGGGATCGTCGCAGCCGTCGTTGTCGTTGTAGCCGTCCATGTCCTCCGGCTCCTTCGGGCACCTGTCGTCGACGTCGGCGATGCCGTCGCCGTCGTCGTCGCGATCGATGCAGCCGTCGCCGTCCTGGAAGCCGTCCTTGTCCTCGGGCTCGTTCGGGCACTTGTCGGCGGCATCGGCGATGCCGTCGCCGTCGTTGTCGCGATCCGGGCAGCCGTCGGTGTCCTCGAAGCCGTCCTTGTCCTCGGGCTCCTCCGGGCACTTGTCGGCGGTGTTGATGACGCCGTCGCCGTCGTTGTCGCGGGTGTCGGCCGGCGGCGGCGGCACGTAGACGTGGAGCGGCTCGAGCGGCCGCGCGCCCGGCGCCAGCGCGAGGGTGGCGAAGCCGCGGAACTCGGGGACGCCGATGCCCTGGCCGAAGCCGCCGCCACCGCCGAGGCCGATGAGCAGCGACGACGACGCTCGGTAGCGAACGCCGAGCAGGAACGAGGTCGGGCTGACGTTGCCCTCGGCGCCGACGATGCCGAGCGCGCCGTAGGCCTCGCCGATCGCCCAGACCTTGTCGAGCGCGCGGAACGACGCCGCCGCGCCATAGGTCAGCTCGGTGCCCTGCTTGGCGCCCAGCACCTCCGACGAGCCGCGGGCCCGCAGCCCGGCGTTGATCGCGAGGTCCACGCGCTTGCCAGCGGCGAGGCCGAGCAGGGCCTGCAGGTGCGCGGTCGGTCCCGCCGAGCCCGCGAACGAGTCGGCCTTCGCCGTCGGCGCGGTCACCGCCAGCGCGGCGCCGAAGCTGGTCGAGCCGGTCAGCAAGTTGGCCTTCACCCGCACCGCGGCGTCGCCGAGGGTCATGCCCGACGGCCCGACCGGGCCGCGGACGCCGCCCTGCATCAGGCATCCCGCCTGGTCACCACAGCCCGACTGGCTGTGGATGGGCAACGACAGCCCGAGCTCCAGCTTGCGGCTGAGCGCGTACGCGAAGCCGAGGGTCAGCGAGTCGCGCCGCTCGATCAGCCCGGCCCCGCCCATGTCACCGCCACCGGCGGTGAGCGGGTTGGCGTCGTGCTGCAGCGAGATGTCGAGCGCCCACGAGCCACCGCCGCCGATCAGCGGCGACAGCACCGTGAACATCCTGGGCTCGGTGGCCGCGACCGGCGCGAAGGTCGACGCGTCGAGCCTGCCGCGATCGGTCTGGGCCGAGGCCGAGCCGGCACCGACGCCGGCGACCAGTGCCACCGTCGCCAGCCCGATCAGCGCGCCGCGCCGCCGCCGCCAAGGGATGAGGAGGCCGAGCGCCGCCAGCCCGACCAGCGCGCCGGCGCCACCACCGCCGCTGTCGCAGCCGCCACCGTGCAGGTCGATGTCGACCGCGCGGCCGGTGACGTGCAGCGTGTACTGCGCGGTGGGATCTTCGTCGAAGTACAGCTCGATGTCGGCCGCGAAGTCACCGGCGTTGGTCGGGCTGAACGTGACGTCGTAGGCGACCCGGCCACCGGTCGGCAGCGGCGTGGCAGTGTCGCCGCCGATCACCGCGAATGCGTCCTTGCCGGTGCCGGTGACCAGCAGCTTGGTCACGATCGCCGCGGTCGCCCCCGGGGGCTCGGTGCTGGTCAGCTGCAGCATCGACGCGACCTGCGACAGCGTCACGGTCGAGCCGGTCGCGATCGTGCCGAAGTCGAGGTCGCCGGTGGGCGCGACCGCGACCTGGCGCAGCCGGCCGGCCCCGAGCAGCGTGATGCTGCACGACTGGGTGCCATTGTCGCTGTAGGTCACCACCAG
>JAYVSF010000185.1:0-9370 GCA_043775605.1 Myxococcales bacterium | reverse complement strand
GGGTAGGTGTCGTCGTACTGGCACTGGAAGTCACCGTTGATCTGCCCGTACATGCAGTTGTCGTTGTCCGAGTGCGAGTTGGTCCAGGTCCGGCTGTTCAGCGTGCCCTGCTGGCGGAGGATCGCGGTCTGCGAGTCCGAGCAGACGTCGCCGTGGAGCGCGTTGCAATAGGTGACCGCTCCCGACCAGTACGTGTCCTCGACGTCGTGGACCGCGAGGACGTTGATCCCGCCGATGTTCTGGACGGCGACCCGCGGGTTGGGCGGCGTGGTGCCGCCGCAGCAGGACCAGCCGTACTGCTCACCGGACCAGTGATTGTCGCCGGTGCTGCCGTTGACGAAGTTCCACTGGTTGCCGTCGTTGTCGGCGAACGACGCGGTCCACGCCTGCGAGTTGATCAAGGTCGGCCAGGCGGCGACGTCGTGGAACATGCCCTGGGTCAACACCCACGCCTGGCTGTCGGTGCAGATGTCGCCGCCCTGGCCGGCGCAGGTCATCGCGGCCTGGACGAAGCCCGCGCCCTGACCGAACAGCCCCTCGTTGCCGCCGCCACCATTGGAGTACGACAGCACGCAGACGTTGCTGAAGAGCGGGCCGGGGCAACCGGAATCCGAGACGCCATCGTGACCATCCTGACCGGCGGGACCGATCGCACCGGCGGGACCCGCGGGGCCGACCGCGCCGACCGCGCCGGCGACGCCCTGCGGACCGGCGACACCGGGGACGCCCTGCGGACCGGCAGGACCGGTGAGGCCCTGGAGTCCGCGGAGGCCCTGCACACCGGCCGCGCCGGCGATGCCCTGCGGACCGGCGGGACCGTCGGGACCGACCGGACCGATCGGACCCGCAGCGCCGACTGCGCCGGTGGGGCCGGTGGGCCCCGCCGGACCCGCGGGGCCGATGTCGCCCTTGGCGCCCGCGGCGCCCATCGGACCGGCCGATCCGGTCAAGCCAACTTTGCCTTCGCACGCCGCGGCGGCAGGAACGAGGGCGGCACAGAGCGCCAGGTTGAGCAGCTTCATACGTCAGGACCTCCTGGTGCGGACAGTACCAGCCCGCGCGCATGAACCGAACGGTCGTCGACGGTACTTTGCGCGAAAGATGCGCCCCCATGGGCCTGCATGGGGTGCCATAGATCGTCGCGGGGTGATCTTCGCGGGTGCGCCGTAAGGTCAGGTTAAGACCCCCGTGCAGGCGCCCGATCTTTCGGTGCCGCGTCAGACCGAGCCATGGCCCGAAAGTAAGGTTAGGTTAAGGCGCCCATGGCCAGCGGATCGCAAGCAGTCGTCATCAAGGCCCTCGCCGCCAACCTCGGCATCGCCATCGCCAAGTTCATCGCGGCCTTCCTGTCGCGCTCGGCGTCGATGCTGTCGGAGGCGGTCCACTCGCTCGCCGACACCGGCAACCAGATCTTCCTGCTGCTCGGCATGCGGCGCTCGGCGCGGCACGAGGACGCGATCCACGAGTTCGGCTACGCCTCGGAGCGCTACTTCTGGGCCTTCATCGTCGCGGTGTCGCTGTTCACGATCGGCGCGACGTTCTCGATGTACGAGGGCGTGCACAAGGTGCTGAACCCGAGCGGCACCATCGGCAACCGGACCGTGGCCTACGTCGTGCTCGGCGTGTCGATCGCGCTCGAGAGCTTCTCGCTCAGCAGCGCGGTCGCCGAGTTCCGCCACATCAAGGCCGGGCGCAGCCTGCGCCAGACCATCGACGAGGCCCGCGACGCGGTCGTGATCGTCGTGCTGTTCGAGGACGTCGCCGCCCTGATCGGCCTGTTTGCAGCGCTCGGCGGCCTGGCCATGACCCAGCTCACCGGCAACCAGATCTGGGACGGCGTCGGCTCGATCATCGTCGGCGTGACCCTGTTCGCGGTGGCGTACTTCGTGGCCCGCAAGACCAAGGAACTCCTGATCGGCCAGTCGGTCACGCCCCGCCAGCGCGCGCGCATGATCGAGCTGATCGAGGCGACCCCGGGCGTGCAGCGCCTGGTCCACCTGCGGACCATGCACCTCGGCCCCGAGGAGGTCCTGGTCGGCATGAAGATCGTCGTCGACGACGGGGCCCAGGTCCGGGACACCACGGCGCTGGTCGACGTCGTCGAGGCCCGGCTGCGGGCCGAGCTGCCGATCCTCAAGCGGATCTACGTCGAGCTCGGCGCCGGCGACGCACCCGAGCGAGCCTGACGACCTCGTCTCGCTGTCCCCGGAGGAAGGCAGACCCCGAGCCTCCCCCGTGACCCCGCACACCGAGAGTCACTGTTGATCGCTCGCCAAGGCTCGCTTGGTCGAGCTCGGCGCGAACAATCAGAAGCGGCCGGCGCAGGCGGGATCGCCCGACGCCTGCTTGGGCGTGAAGTCGAAGATCTTGAGCGTGAGGCCGAGCGAGAGGTCGTCGGGGTGGATCTGATCGGGCGCGACCCCGGCGTCCCAGCTCAGGCCGCGGACCTTCACCGAGCCGCACGGATCGTGGATGCCGCGCGGGTAGCGCGACAGGCCGGCCTTGTACTCGGCGAGCTCGTCGGTCGAGCAAGCCCCGGGGACGCCGCAGCTGAAGGCGTAGCTGTCGTACCAGCTCTGGGTCGCGGCGCCGTACTCGGACACCCGCACCGCCGCCGAGATCCCGCCGAAGCGGTGGGCGCGCAGCGCGAGGTGGTGCTCGCCGTCGGCCAGGTCGACGTAGAAGCAGTCCTCGGCCCGCGCGGTGCTCTTGTAGAGCACCATGTCGTCGAGGTTCACCCATAGCTCGTGCTCGGACGGCCCGACCCGGATCTCGAAGCGCTTGACTCCCGCGGGCGGGACCCCAGCGCCACCGTCGGCCGCCGCGCCCGGCTCGCGGCAGGCGCAGACCTCGGGCTTGCACAGCGGGCCGACCAGGGTCGCCTTGGTCATCGGCTCGGGCGGCGGGGTGATGGCGATGATCTCTCGCTTCGGGCCACCCCCGCCGCACGCGAGGAGATAGGTGAGGGCGAGGGCGGGCGCCCGAGCGTACGTGCGCTGGTCCATGGCCCGATGGAGCCACACGCGACGGTCGTCGGCAACCTCCCGGGGCTGCGGCGAGTCGAACCGTTGACCCTGCCTGCCCGGACGGTGTACACCATGCGCAGTCCTCGGACTTTTCAGATGATTTTGACTATCACCGCTCCGCAGTTGGCCGCGCAGTTGGCCCCCGGCCGCCCCTCCCGCCTGCGTCGAACCGTCGGCGCCGTGCTGCTCGCGATCGGCCTGAGTGGCGGCGCGGTCGCCGGCACCGGCTGCGGCGGCAAGAGCGCGACCGGCGCGGTCGACTACTCGGTGTCGGCACCGAAGAACTACGACCGCGGCATGGCCGAGCTGGCCGAGAAGGACTGGACCGCGGCCGCCAAGTACTTCTCCTTCATCAAGAGCCGGTTCCCGTACTCGCGCTACGCCGTGCTGGCCGAGCTGCGCCTGGCCGACGCCGAGTTCGGCGCCGAGCAGCACCTCAACGCCATCGACGACTACCGCGCGTTCGCGACCCTGCACCCGACCCACGAGATGGTGGTCAACGGCTACACCAGCCTGCGGATCGCCGAGGCCTACGTCGAGCAACTGCCCGACGACATGTGGATCCTGCCGCCGTCCTACGAGAAGGACCAGAGCGCGACCGAGGAGGCCGAGAGCGAGCTCCGGCACTTCCTCGACAAGTTCCCCGACTCGCCATACCGCAAGCGCGGCGACGACCTGCTGACCAAGGTCGGCCGTCGCCTGGCCGAGCACGAGTGGTACGTGGCCCGCTTCTACTGGGACCGCGACAAGCCGATGGGCACAGTGTTGCGCCTGCGCCGCCTGATCGAGCGCTACCCCGGGACCGGCCACGACGTCGACGCCCGCTGGCTGCTGGGCAAGGCCTACGTCAAGGTCGGCATGCCCGATCGCGCGCGCCAGACCTGGACCGAGCTGGTCGACAAGTTCCCGCAGAGCGGCAAGACCGGGGACGCCCGGGCCGCGATCGCCCGGCTGCCGGCGTCCGCCGCCGCCAAGGACGGACCGCCGCTGCCGCAGTAGCGCTGCCGGGCATCTGCGAGCCCACCGACCGGCCGCTCGTAGTATCACCGGGGCATGTACATCCCGATCACGCTCGAGCAAGGCACCGCGTGGACCCAGCACGGCGACGTCGTCACCGGCAAGGGCGACGCGGTCGACATCTTCCGTGGCATCCAGGCCGACCTCAACTTCTTCGCCGACAAGCTCGGCTTCGAATCGGTCAAGGTCGACGGCCTGCTCGGCCCGAAGACCCTGGCCGCGATCCAGGCCGTCGACGCCGCGGTGACCAAGGCCAACCCGATGCTGCAGGGCACGCTGGCCGCGCAGCAGACCCTGGCCGACCTCGCCACTCACGCCGCGACCACCCGGACCTGGCTCGATAGCACGGCCCGCACCGCGCTCGGCGTCAGCGACCTCCGCCGCTACCACCGCGGCGCCGGCAAGGAGTGGAACGTCAAGGACGCCATCGCCTACGGCGCCGGCCCGGTCGACGACGACTTCAAGCACCTGCAGGCCGACCTCAACGTCTTCGCCGAGGCCGCCGACTTCAAGCCGCTCACCGTCGACGGCTTCCTCGGCGCCCGCACCGCCGCCGCGGTCAAGGCGGTCTACGACGCGGTCGTCCGCAAGAAGCCGCTGGCGGCCATGACGCCCTTCCCGGTGCCCGACACCAAGGAGGAGGTCGCCGAGTTCTGCATGTTCATCCGCCGCTGGCTCCACGACGTCGCCGGCAAGGCCGTCGGCCGCGCCGAGGCCTGATCACATCCAGGGTCGGGGCGTGGGCGGCGGGGTCGACGGCGCGGGCGGGGTCATGACGAAGACGTAGTCGTTGATGGCCTCGGCCACCGCGGCGGCGACGTTGCCGTCACCGTCGTCGATGATCGGGCGCACCGACAGCACCGACGCGACACCGCGACGCTGCAGGCGGCGGACGATCGCGCTGTCGTGGCAATGGCCGTTGCCGGCGAGGATGACCAGGCGCTGGCCGCCGTCGTCGAGCCAGCGGGCGGCGCGGTCGGCCATCGACTCGTCCCACACCACCTGCGCGGCGTAGATGTCGTCGGCCTTCGGCATCGCCGGCACCGCCGGGTGGTCGGCGGGCGGTGGCGCGGGCACGCTCGGCTCGGGCGCGCCGTGGCCGTGGGGATCGCCGCCGTGAGCCTCGTCGCCCATGTCCGACATCACCCGATCGAACCAGGCCCGGTGCTGGATGTCGCCGAGCTCGAGGTCGGGCAACCGCGCGCGCTCGCCGGCGACCAGCCCGGCCAGGCCGACCCGCGCCACCCGCTTGACCAGCTCGGACGGCGCGTTGAGCGCGACCAGCGCGACCCCGCGTGCGCGCGCGAGCTCGAGCACCGGCCGGTACAGCGCGAAGTCGAAGCCCCAGCGCTTGCCCCAGCCGGTGCGGGTCAGGAGCGCGGGCTCGGCGATGCGGGCCTGGCTCCAGTCGTCGAGCACGCCCTGGAACGGCTGCTGGACCATCTCGAGGCCGAGGCCGAGGCCGAGCGGCGCGGTGCCGCCGGGTGGCGGCGTGCTGAGGTGATCGAGGATTTGCAGCTGGACCCAGTGATCGTGCGGGCTCGGGTGCTGCTCGCCGGCGCACACCGCGCGGGCGGCGCGCAATCGATCCCAGAACGCGTCGGCGGTGACCTCGCGGCCGGTGCGACCGTCGAGGATCGCGAACGGCAGCCCGACCGCCGCCACCCCGCGCGCGCCCTCGCCGGCGTCGGCGGCGGGGGCCGGTGTCGCCGGGCGATAGTGACCGCCACAGGCTGCGGCGGCGAGCGTGAGCACCAACCCGAGACGCCGGACCATCGAGATCACGACGCGAGCCTAGCACCTGGGCCGCGCGGATCGCCGGCAAGGCCGCGGCGTGCGAGAGTGCCGCGATGGTCCAGGCCCTGCCCGCCACACCGCTGCCGATGATGACCGCCGAGCTCGCCGGCGTCGGCGGCCGGCTGCGCGCCACCGACGACGACTTCGAGGTCGAGGAGGTGCCGGCCTACCCCCTGACCGGCGAGGGCGAGCACGTGTGGGTCTGGATCGAGAAGCGCGGCCAGACCACGCCTGCGGCCGCCGCGATCATCGCCCGCGCGGCCGGCGTCCCGGCCCGTGACGTCGGCTGGGCCGGCATGAAGGACCGTCACGCGGTGACCCGGCAGTGGTTGTCGCTGCCGCCGCCAGCCAAGCCCGAGGCCGTCACGGGCTTCGACGCCGACGGCGTGAAGGTGCTCACCGTCACCCGCCACCGCCACAAGCTGCGCACCGGTCACCTCGCGGGCAACCGCTTCCTCCTGGTCGTGCGCGACGTCGACGACGAGCAACTCGCGGTCGCGCGCGCCACCGCGATCTTCGCCGCGCTCACCGGCCCGGCCGGCGCGCCTAACTGGTACGGCGAGCAGCGGTTCGGACGCGATGGCGACAACGCCGCCGCCGGGCTCGAGTTGATCCGGCGCGGCGGTCGCGGCGGTGGCCCTGGGCGCCAGCGTCGCTTCCTGGTGTCGGCGCTGCAGTCGTACCTGTTCAACCGCTGGCTGGCCGCGCGCATCGCCGACGGTCTCTTGACCACCGCGCTGGTCGGCGACGTCCTGCAGAAGCGCGCCTCGGGCGGTCAGTTCGTGTCGACCGAGCCCGACGTCGACGGCCCGCGCCTGGTCAGCGGCGAACTGACCGTGACCGGGCCGATGTTCGGCGCGGCGATGCGGTCGCCGCCCGACGGCACCGCCGCCCACGCCCGCGAGGCCGCGCTGCTGGCCGAGGTCGAGCTCGACGTCGCCGCCTTCCGCGCGGTGGCCGCGCTCGCGCCTGGCACCCGGCGGGCGGCGACCATCGTGATCGGCGCGCCGGCAGCGATCACCGCCGGGCCCGGCGCGATCCGGCTCGAGCTGACGCTGCCGTCGGGCGCCTACGCCACCTCGGTCGCGCGCGAGCTGATGAAGCTGCCCGAGGCGGCCGGCGACGATGCAGCGCCCGCCGAGACCGAGACCGACGTCGAGGTCGACGACCCGAGCTGATCGCCGGCCCTGCGGCGCGGCCACTCTGTGACGGGCGCGGACCTGCCGATCGCGCGATCGCCGTGTAGGCTTGGCCCACATGGATCTGACCCAGTCCTTCGTCGACTTCGCCAACCTCGGCTCCGAGTGGGTGCTCTGGCTCCTGATCGCGCTGTCGGTGGCCTCGATCGCGGTCATGGTCGATCGCGCGCTGTGGTTCCGCGGCCGCGACGTCGACACGATCGCCGCCGCCACCGAGCTGCGCGCGGCCTTCGCCGACGGCAGCCACGCCGAGCTCGCCCGTCGCTGGCAGGCCTCGCCGGCGATCCCGCTGCAGGTCGCGGCCCGGGGGCTCGCGGCCGCCGGTCAGGGCGCCGCCGCCGCCGCCGAGGCCATGCACAGCGAGCGCGCCCGCTGGCGCCGGATCGCCGACCGCAACGTGATCGTCCTCGGTACGCTCGGCAACAACGTCCCGTTCGTCGGCCTGTTCGGCACCGTGCTCGGCGTCATCAAGTCGTTCCAGGACCTCAAGGGCGCCGGCGCCGACTCCGAGTCGGTGGTCATGTCGACCCTGGCCGAGGCCCTGGTCGCGACCGCGCTCGGCCTCATGGTCGCGATTCCGGCGGTGGTCGCCTACAACTACTTCGGCCGGCGGCTCAAGGTCCTGCTCGGCGGCGCCGACGAGCTGGCCCACGCCGTGCTCAGCGGGCTGTACGGCCAGGAGCACGCGAGCGCGGGCACGCCGGCGCAGGGAGCGCGCTGATGGCCGGGACCAGCCTGTACCAGGACGACGAGGACGCCGGCATCACCGACATCAACGTCACGCCGTTCGTCGACGTCGCGCTGGTGCTGCTGGTGATCTTCATGGTCACCGCCCGCCTGATCGTCGCCCGCGGCGTCGAGGTCGAGAAGCCCAAGTCGTCGGTCGGCGGCGATCTCAAGGGCACGATCCTGGTTTCGGTCGACCAGACCGGCGGGATCTTCGTCCAGGGCGAGCGTTACCCCGATCGCGCCTCCGCCAAGGTCGCGCTGGCCCGGCTGGTCGCCGCCGATCCCGCGGCCAAGGCCATCGTCGCCGGCGACGCCCGGGCGGCGTACGGCGCGATCTTCAACGCGGTCGAGGCGTGCAAGCAGGCCGGCATCGAGAGCATCGCGCTGGCCGACGATCCGCTGGCGCCGGGCGCGCTGCCGCTCGGCCCTGCCCCGCCCTGACCATGACGATCCCGCGCGAATCGCAGGTCGTGCTGGGCACGGTCGTCATCCACGCGATCATCGTCGGGGTGATGGCGCTGGCCACCGAGCTGCACGACGAGCCCGCCGCGCCGGCGCCGACCTTGCGGCTGGTCCAACTCGACACCCGGCCGGTGCCGCCACCGCCGCCCCCGCTCGAGCCGCCGCCCGCGCCGCTCGCCGCCCCACCGCCGCCGACCAGCCGGCCGCCACCGACCACGCGCCGGACGGCGCCGACGCAGGTCGCCGCCACGACGACGCCGCCGACCCCGGCCGAGCCGCCCCCGCCGTCGACCACGCCCGCACCGGGCGGCGCCCCGGTCGTGACCCTGCCTGGCGTGGCCCCGGCGGCGCACGGGGTCGCGGTCGCCAGCGGCACCCCGACGGACCGTCGGACCGGCCGCGGCGGCACTGGCGGCGGCAGCGGCCTTGGGGTCGGCGCGGGCGCGGGCAGCGGCCCGCCGGTGGCCAAGGTGGTGTCGATCGCGTCGATCAAGAAGATGGCGGCGCCCAAGGGTGATTACGACTACTTCGACGCCAAGAAGCAGTACCCGGCCGAGGCCCGCCAGCTCGGGGTCGGTGGCGTCGTGCGAGTCCAGCTCACGATCGACGCCCAGGGCGAGGTGGTGAAGGTCCGGCTCCTCGGCAAAGGCCTCGGTCATGGCCTCGACGAGCTGGCCCTGACCCGGGCCCGCACCCTCCAGTTCGAGCCGGCGCTCGACACCGACGACCGGCCGGTGGCCTCGGTCCTGACCTGGACCTTCCGGTTCGAGGTCCCATCCTGATACTATCGCCGCGATGATCCGGGGCTCCCTGCGCTGGTCCACCGTCGTGCTTGCCGTGGCCGTCGCGTCCGGGCGCCCGCGTCCAGCCGCGGCCCAGGAGTCGCCGCCGTTCGATCCGGCGATCGACGTCCAGCTGTTCGAGTACGCGATCGGGCCCAAGGCCTTCTTCGAAGTCTCGGACGCCACCATCGCCGGCAAGGCCCAGCTCGCGGTCGACGCCTTCGTCACGTTCCTCACCAACCCGTTCACGATCTACAACGTCGACAACTCGCAGGACGTCATCGACGGCACCCGGACCAAGGTCGTCGAGTCGGTGCTGGCCGGCGACCTGTCCGCGGCCTACGGCCTCACCGACAAG
>JAYVSF010000184.1:0-10813 GCA_043775605.1 Myxococcales bacterium | reverse complement strand
TGGGGCCGTGGATCGAGAACGTGATCTCGGTCAGGCCGGCGTCGAGCGCCCGGGTCAGGAAGTCCTTGTACGCGAACAGCCGGCCGTTGGTGACCGTCTGGATGCGCGGGTACCCGGCGAGCCGTCCGAGCCGCACGAAGTCGACGAACCGCGGGTGGATCGTCGGCTCGCCGCCCGACAGGATCAGGCGAGTGGCGCCCGCCTTGCGCCCGTCGAGGATCTGGCGCTTGACCAGCTCGGGGTCGCGCAGCTCGCCGTCGTGGGCACGCGAGTCGAGGCAGAAGATGCAGCGATCGTTGCAGTCGTACGTCAGCCGCACCCAGTTGCGCTGATCGTGCGCGGCCGCCTCGCGAGCGCGGACGTCGTCGAGGGTCGGGGCGGCGCGGCTCACCACCGCCAATGTACCTCACCCGACCCCGGCGGCGCCGCCGGCGAGTATGATGACGCGATGGTCCGCGCCCCGGACGAGCGATGGTCCCGCGAGCGGGCGGAGCCCGGCGGGTGACCGTCCGGCGCGTCGCGATCGTGCACCCACCGCTGTCGGTGGCGCGCGACTTCATCGACTACCCGTACCACGCCGATCTCGGCGCGGTGCAGCTGGCCGCCGTGCTGCGCGCGGCCGGCGACGACGTCGCGCTGGTCGACGCCTTCGCGTTGCCCGGCAGCGGACTGACCTGGCGTGCCGACGGCCGCGCCCACCTCGGCGCGCAGGTGGCGGAGGTGGTCGCCACGCTCGGCGACGAGCGCGCGCTCGACGTGATCGTGGTCGCCTACACGCCGTTCCACCGGCCGCCGCACCGCGACGACGTGCTGGCCGAGCTGTTGACCGCGGTGCGCGGGCGTAGGCCGATCGTCCTCGCCGACTGCTACCAGTCGGGCCAGCACTACGTCGAGACCGCCGACCACGCGGTGGAGGACGCCTATCCGGAGGTCGCGGCCTACGTGAAGTACGAGGCGGAGCTGACCGTGCCGGCGATCCTCGATGACGTCCTCGCCGGCGCCGCCCGCGCCAGCCACCGTGGGGCCCGCCCCGACCTCGACGCGCTGCCGCTGCCGGCCTGGGACCTGGTCGACCTGGCGGCCCGCGATCGGTTCGCCGTGCGGGTGGTGGCCGGGCTCGGTCGCGGCCGCTGGGCGTTCCCGATCGACGGCCGCACGTTGCCGATGGTCACCTCGCGCGGCTGTCCGTTCACCTGCGCCCACTGCAGCTCCAACCCCGAGCGCGCGCCGGGCGAGCCCAAGCTGCAGCGTCGGCTCGGTGCCGCGCGCCTGGGCGAGCACCTGGTCGCGCTGGCGCGCTCCCATCGCGCGACGCGCATCGCCATCCTCGACGAGCTGGCCAACGTCAATGCCGCGCACTTCGATCGCCTGCTGGCGCTGCTCGAGGACGTCGACCTGGCGTTCGACCTTCCCAACGGCCTGCGCGCCGACTACCTCGAGCCCCGCCACCTCGCGCGCATGCGCGGCCGGGTCACCACGGTCAGCGTGTCGGCCGAGAGCGGCTCGCAGCGGGTGCTCGACGCCGCGGTCGGCAAGCAGCTCGACCTCGGGCGCATCCGCCGGGTCGCGGCCGACGCCCACCGGGCCGGCGTGCCGCTCCTGGTCCACTACATGATCGGCCTACCAGGCGAGACCGGCGACGACGTCAACGCCACGCTCGGGCTCGCGCTCGAGCTGTGGGACGACCACGGCGCGCGGCCCGCGGTGCAGTACGCGACGCCGTTGCCGGGCACCCGGCTCGCGGCCGGCCGGACCCTGCCGGTGGTCGACGACTGGGGCCCGCACTTCCAGCGTGGCGGCGGGCCCGCGCTGTCGACGCTCGATCGCGCCACGCTCGATCGCTTCATGGGCACGTTCCAGGCCCGGCTCGCGGCCTCGACCGGTCCGCACAAGCTGATCATGAACGTGACCTACGTGTGCAACAACCACTGCACGTTCTGCGCGGTCGGCACCCGCACCCAGATCGACGGTCACCCGCCCCGTCAGCGCGAGCACCTGGCCCGGTACCGCCAGGCCGGCGTGCACATGGTCGACTTCGACGGCGGCGAGCCCACGCTCAACCCCGAGCTGGTGCCGCTCATCCGTCACGCCCGCGCGCTCGGCTATGACCGCATCAACGTCACCACCAACGGCCGCCTGTGCGCCTACCCCGAGTTCGCGCGCAAGCTGGTGACCTCGGGCCTGACCACGCTGTTGTTCAGCGTCCACGGCGCGACCGCGCGCTCGCACGGCCGGGAGGTCGGCGTGGCCGAGGCCTTCGAGCAGACCGTGGCCGGCATCGAGCACTGCGTCGCGGCGGCGCCGGCCGGGGTCGAGCTGGGCATGAACATCACGCTCACCCGGCACAACCACGCCGAGCTGCCGGCGGTCGGCGAGCTGGCGCTGGCGCTGGGCCTGCGCTGGCTGAACATCCAGTTCTTGACGCCGTTCGGGCGCGCGACCAACCGCCACGCGCCCGACACCGCCCTTGCCGCCGCCGTGGTCATGCGCTTCATCGACGACTTTACCGATCGCATGAAGATCCAGGTGATCAACCTGCCGTTCTGCTACGCGCCTGGCTACGAGCGCTACCTGGCCGGCGATCGCGACAAGCTGCGCCGCCACATGGTGTTCGTCAACAACGAGACCGTGAACCTGGCCGGCTATCTGGCCGAGCGCCGCGTCCACACCGCCGCCTGCGGCCCGTGCCCGCACCGGGTGTTCTGCGGCGGCTTCTACCAGCTCGACGACGTGCCCGAGCCACCGTGGATCGTGTCGGCCGAGGCGCTGGTCCGTCGGATCGAGCGCTGACGGCAAGGCGAGCCACGCGAGCCAATTCAGGCGAGCGGCAGGGCGCGGCGCGGCGCGGGGGTCGGAGCCTGGCCCCGAGCGGCCGCGACCTCGGCGTCGCCGTAGCGCTCGAGGTAGTCGGCGCGGAGCCCCGGGCACTGTCCGCGATCCGGACAACCGGCACAGGCGGGCACGTGGTGCTGGCCGGTCAGCTTCGAGGTCGCCAGCTCGAACACCGCGTCGGGCGACACCACCCGCACCCGCGCGGCGCCGGGATCGAACGCATGCGCGCGCTCGGCCCCGAGCAGGCAGCGCGGGAGGTGCAGCGACCGCATGGTCAGCTCGAGGGCGCGGCCGGTCGCGAGCGCCGCGGCCACGTGCGGCATGGCCTCGGTCATGCGTGGCATCGACGCGAGGTTGGCGCGGTTGCCATCGGTGAGCGACACGAACCACAGGTCGATCGCGCGCACGCCGCGGGCCGCCAGCCACCGCACCGCGTCGGCCAGGCGCGGCGCGGTCGTCGTCGTGATGATGAGCGCAGCGGTGACCGCGACGCCGGTGGCGACGATCGCGGCGAGGCCGGCCTCCATCTGCGCGTGGCCACCGGGCGCGCGGGTCATCGCGTCGTAGGCCGCGGCGTCGTGGGTGTGGATCGACAGGTGGACCTCGTCGCACCCGGCGGCGACCAGGCGCGCGGCGTTGCCGGCGGCGCCGAGCACCAGGCCGTTGGTCTGGACCCGCACGCGGTGGTAGCCGAGCGCGCGCGCGGTCCGCACCAGGCCGAGCAGCTCGGTGCGGGTGGTCGGCTCGCCGCCGGTGAATTGGACCTGATCGTAACCGTCGGCGCGGCCGGCCCGCAGCGCGCTCATCACCGCCGCGGTCGGCAGCGCGCGCGCCCGCATCGCCAGGTCGATCGTGCAGTAGTCGCAGGCCAGGTTGCAGTCGTAGAGCAGGATCAGATCGAGCAGCCCGGTCATGGCACCCGCCGGCGCAGCGGCACCAGGCCGGCCGTCGCGACCGCCGGCAAGGTCGCCGCGGTGGTCGGGTCGATCGCGAACGGCACCAGCTCACCGTGACCGTGGCGCGCGAGGTAGTCGCGGCGCACGCCCAGGCAGTGGCGATCGAAGTCGCAGCGTGCGCACTGCGGCGCCTTGGCGAACTGCAGGTCGGCGTCGGCCGAGACGTAGATCTTGTCGAGCACCCCGCGGTGGTAGCGGAGGTCGCCGCCGAGCACGCACGGCGGATAGCCGCCCTGGCCGATCAGGCCGCCGTAGCCGACCCCGCGCGCGTCGCACAGGTCGAGCGCGGCGGTGACGAACGGGCGGATCTCGGTGAAGGTCGGCAGGACCCAGGGCGGCACCAGGTCGCTGATCCGTTGGGCCACCGCGAAGCACACGCTCAGGCGCCGGCCCGGACCGGCGAGCTCGTCGAGCATCGCCCGGGTGAACGCCGGCAGCGCCCGGAAGTTGTCGGCGCTGATCACGTGCGCGAGCTGGGTCTCGACGCCGAGCGCGGCCAGGTGGTGAAGGCCAGCCACCGTGCGCGGGAACCCGCCGGGCAGGCGCGTGATCGCGTCCGAGGTCGCCGGCTCCATGCTGTGCAGCGACACCGTGGCCTTGGTCAGCCCGGCCGCGACCAGCGCCTCGGCGTAGCCACGATCGGCGCAGCGCACGCCGTTGGTCTGGATCTCGATCGTCGCGAAGCCGAGCCCGCGAGCGTGGGCCAGGATCGCCGGCAGCAGGGCGTGCAAGGTCGGCTCGCCGCCCGAGAACACCACGTGGTCGGTCTGGTGCTCGGCGAGGCGGTCGAGCTCGGCGGTGATGGTCGCCCGCGGCAGATCGCCGACGCCGCGGTCGACGAAGCAGAACGCGCACGCCATCTGGCAGTGGCCATTGATCCGGATCAACGAGCGGCCGGTGCCCGCGGCCAGGTTGGCGAACGGCGAGATCTGGGCGTAGTCGACCTCGCCGCCGCCGCGCTCCGGCCGCAGCCGCCAGGTCGCGGCCCGGGCCGCCGGCACCGGCGCCAGCGCCTCGACGCCGAACCGGTCGCGGTAGGCCGGTTCGATCCCGCGGCAGGTGGCGGCCAGCGCGCACGCGGCGCAGGCGGAGATCCGCACCAGCGCGCGGTCAGGCTCGCTGGCGGCGCGGCGCAGCGAGTCGTGCCACACGGTCGCGAACCGATCGAGGTGGCCGCCGGCGGCGCACGGCCACGGCGCATCGCCGCCGTCGAAGCCGACCGCGACCCGCGCGCGCGCGGCGACGGCGAACGCAGCCCCGGCCACCGCCGCGATCGCCGCGTGATCGAGCAGGCGCCCGCCCGCCGCGATCGGCAGGTCGGCAGCCCGTGGCACCGCCAGGAGCACGCGCGCGAGCCGGCCCGGCAGGTCGACGACCCACTCGAGCAGCGGCACCACGTCGGCCTGGTTCCAGCGCACCACCGGGATCACCAGTTCGACCGGCACCGGCCCGGTCAACGCGGCCGCCAGCCCCGCCGCGGCCGCGCGCCACGTCCCGGGCGCGCGCATGACCGCCTCGTACACCCGCTCGCGCATCCCGCCGTGGACCACCCGCAGCCGCGCGACCCCGGCCGCTGCCAAGGTCGCCAGGGTCGCGTCGTCCAGCCCCGCGGCCTCACACTCGACGGTGACCGCGACGGCGGCGGCGCGCGCCAGCGCGATCAGGGCCGCCAGATCGTCTCGCCGATCAGGCCGGGCCACCGCCAGCACCAGCGCGCGCGGACCGGCGCACCGGGCCGCCGCGATCGCCGACGCGGCCTCGGCCGTGGTCAGCGCCGGGCCGGCCGGGCCGCTCGCGAACCGGTGGATCAGCTCGTCGCCCGGATCGAGGCCGACCTTGGCGGTGCGCTGCGGGCGCGCGGGGCGATCCACTGCACCAGCTTACTGGAAGCGGGTATGCTCGGGCGCATGAGCGACGCCGGGGCCGGACCGCGCGAGCCGGGCGCTCCCGGCGGGGCCGAGGCCATCGAGGCTCGCATCGCCGGTCAGGCCGAGCGCGTGCACATCCTCACCGGCGCGGTGTGCAACAACAATTGCATCTTCTGCATGGAGGAGGATCGCGACGGCCGGTACGAGACCAACTCGCAGACCACCGACGCCACCGTGCGCTGGCTGGCCGGGCTGCACGCCGACGCCGAGGAGGTGTGCTTCACCTCCGGCGAGCCGACCACCAACCCGGCGCTGCCGCGGTGGGTGAAGATCGCGCGCGACCAGGGCGTGCGTCGGGTGAGCGTGATGACCAACGCCCGCGCGCTCGCGTACGAGCCGTACCTGCGCAAGCTGCTGGCCGCCGGCATGGGCCGGTTCTACGTCAGCGTCCACGGTCACACCGCCAGGCTGCACGAGAGCCTGACCCGCACCCCCGGCTCGTTCGAGCAGACGGTGGCTGGCATCGCCAACATCGCCCGCTACAAGCCGCGCGGCATCGAGCTGCACACCTCGACCGTGGTGACCAGGCGCAACCTGCCCCACCTCGGCGGCATCTACCGGTTCCTGCGCGGGCTCGGCGTCGATCAGGTGGTGTGGAACGTGATGCAGGCCAACGGCCGGGCCGACACCTACTTCGAGAAGATCTTCCCGACCTACACCGAGATCGCCGCCACCGCCGCGGCGGTCCTCGGCGAGCTGGGCCGAGTCGAGCGCGATCCGCCGGCGTTCCTGGTCGACATCCCGCTGTGCACCACGACGCTTGTCCCCGACTTCAACCGCGGCTACGTCGAGAAGTACGCCCACTACGAGCCGCCGACCGCGGCCAGCGAACAGCTCATCCCGGCCGATCAGTTGACCGCGCGGCGGGTGAAGGCCGACGGCGACGACGCCCCGGCCGCGGTGCGCGTGACCCGCGGCGACCTCGACGTCGCGCTGCGCGCCAAGCGCGGCGAGTGCGCTCGCTGTCGCTACGACGGCGTGTGCGAGGGGGTGTGGACCAACTACCTGCGCCGGCACGGCTGGGACGAGTTCGTGCCGGTGGCGTAGCCTTCACACGTCGATGATCGTCGCGGCGATGCGGCGCACCTCGAGCAAGCGGTCGAGGTCTTCGCGGTCGCTGGTCAGGAGGTGGTCGCCGTCATCGATCGTGAGCGCCAGGTGCGCGTCCACGACATCCGCGGTTCCGGTCGCGGCCAGCAGCTCACCGGTGCGCCGATCGTCCATCGGCGCGAGCGGACGCACGCTCACCGCCGACAGAAGTCGAGCCACCTGCGTTTGTTTCCGGCCATCTCGCCAGACCTGAGCCACGACCGCCGAGCTGGTCGACAGAGGCACCTCGCGCTGGTTCAGCCGCCGGAGGATCGCGCCCACGACGCGATCGCCTCGCTCGACCGCCAGCAACGCTCCGGCATCGAGGACCGCCTTCATCGCCGCGGCGACCTCCCGGCGCGACGACGAGCTCCCCGGACCACCGGCCCGCCCGTCCCCGGAGCCGACCTCTGGCGTCGGTGATCGAGGCCGAGCGCCGCGTCTGCCACGGCGAACTCCGCCGTTGTGAAGGCGCCGTCCTCGGCCTCCCATCGATCGAGGAACGCGCCAAGCGCTTCGTTGCGCACGCGATTCGCGCTCGCCTCCGCGATCCACGCGGACACGCTCATCTTGGCTCGCCTGGCCGCCTTGCGGACCGCGGCCCCGAGCTTGGGCTCCATCGTGATCGACAGGCGATCGACTTGCATGCACACGACCGTATCACATACGCTCGTATGCGTAGGCAGTCACCTTCAGCCGAAGCGCGCGAGCACGCCACCGACTCCGAGCGAGCGAGCGAGGGTGGCGAGCTGGCGAGCGCCCGCGAGGATCTCGAGGCGGTCGTCGGAGATCCGGAGTCGATCACCGGCGGCGAACACCCGCACCAGCGCGGGCAGCGCCCGGCCGGTGCCGACGGCGGCGACCGCGCGGTAGCGGATCGTGTCGGTGCCCTCGGCGCCGGTCAGCCAGAGCTGGTGATCGTGGTCGAGGTAGAGCGCCGACGCGGACAGGGCCTCGGTCAGCTCGGCCGGCGCGCCGGGGTGGGCGGTGGCGATCGCCGCCACCGTCGCGTCGGCGACCGCGCGCGCCGCCGGGCACCGGTAGCTGCATGGGTAGAACGCGATCAGGCGCAGGTGCAAGTCGTTGAGCTGCCATGGCCACGGCGTGGGCGCCGCGTCGGTGCGGGCCGCGGCCAGGTACCGGTTGAGCGAGTTGTCGCCGCGCTCGGCCTGGGCCGCGAACGCGCGCACGCAGCACGACGGGTAGCCGAGCAGCGCGCCGAGTTCCTCGGCGTGGCGGCTGGGGTCGTCGGTCTGGAGCGCCGCCGCCCGTCGAGCCAGCGCCGGATCGCGCGCGAGGTACAGCTCGACCCGCGGCGCGCCGCGCGCACGGTCGTCGCGCCAGCGATCCTGCGGGCCGATGTCGACCCGTCGCTCCCGTCGCACGACGTGGGCGCCGGCGAACTGCGCGATGGTGGCGTCGACCGCGGCCGCCGCCACGGTCACGAACGCCACCGGCTTGTGCCCGGCCGCGAAGGCCCACGCCTCGATCGACCGGCCCAGCGCGACTGCCGGCGGCGGCAGCAGCGGCACCCGCGCCGGTTCCAGCGCGGCGTCGTCGACGCGGACGCCGAGGGCGGCCAGCGCGGCGGTGTCGTCGGCGGCCGCGGCCAGCGCGGTCGCGGCCGTGCGCAAGGCCCCGGCGATGCGACGCTCGTGGCCGTGCTGGTCCGCGTGCGCGTCCGAAGGTGCGTGCGCCACCGTCGCCAGCGTAACATCCGCGGGTGCGGCACGATCGGACACCGCCCGAGTGGCTGGCCCTGGTGGCCGGGCTCAAGCCGGCGTTGCGGCTCCAGCGCGAGCCGCGGCAGGCGGAGGCCGAAGCGGCAGCCGCACGGCGGCGCGGGTTCGCGGTCGAGCTGGTCGCGCTACCCGACGCCGCGACCGGCGATCGCCCCGGCGTCTCTCGGCGCGCGATCGTCTACGTCGCGGCCAGCGCGGCGGCGGCGCGGGCGCTGCGCGAGCTCGAGGCCCAGGCGCTGCCGGGCCAGCCCGCGCGGATCGATCGGTCCTTCGATCCCGTGCCTCACCGCGGGCTGGGCGCGGCGCTGGGCTTCCCGCCGTGCTGCGTCGAGGCGTTCGTGAACCGGATCGCGCGCGGCGCCGATGTGCTCGCCAGCGGCGGGCACGCCCACGAGGACTTCATCGCCGCGACCGAGGCGGCGGCGCGATCGCGCCGGCTCGACGCCCGCGCCAACGTGTTCGCGCGCGATCGGGCGCCCGGATGGCTCTCGCACGTGCCGTGCGCGTTCGACTGCGCACCGTCCCTGGCCTACGCCGGGCGCGTGATCGCCGCGTACCGCGCCCACGATCCCGCCGGCGTGATCGAGCTGACGACCCCGCTGGTCGTGCCGGTCGCGATCGGCACCGATGGCGCGCGCACCGCCCCCGAGCAAGCGTCGGCCGAGGCCTGCGTTTTGGCGTTCACCGATCCGGCTTGACCCCGACGGACGCGGGCCCGTACGCTCTCGACGGTGAGGTTCGACGATCGTCCTGCCGGCCGGCGCGCGTTCCTGGCCCGGCTCGGCCAGTCGGCCGCGGTGGTCGTCGCCGGCGGCGTCCTCGCCAACACCCTCGGCCGCAGGGCGAGCGCGTCGCCGAGGCCCGGCCCGCCGCCGCCGCGCGACGACCTCGGCCCGGCGGCGCGCGGCCCGACCGCGCCGTCGACGACCCCGGTCCACGACGATCTTCCGCCAGCGCCAGACGCGGCGACGACCGCGTTCGTGGCCGGGCTCGCCGGCACCACCCTCGGCGCCTGGACCGTGGCCCGGATCCACGGCGTGTTCCGTGGCGGCCTGCCGATGATCCTGGCCCACGCCGACGGCCGGCGCGCCCAGGTCGATCTGTTGGGCCACGACCTGGCCTCGCCGCCGGGCATCGCCGCCACCGACGCCGGCCACCTGTACCTCGTCAACTCCGGGCGCGGCAACCGCACCACGCCGGCCGATCTGGAAGCGGCGATCCAGCAACTCGCGCGGGTGCTCGCGCACCGGCCCGGCGACGGGCTCGGGCTGGTCAGCCAGGCCGAGCGCCACCGCCGCTTCCCCGGCGGCGTGTACGTCGTCCCGACCTGAGCGGGCCGTTGACCTCCGTCGACGGGCCGGTGGACCGAGTCGAGCGGGTCGAACTGGCCGGCCCCGACGCCGACGCGCACGACTACCACGCCGGGCGCGCCGGCAGCTTTGCCGTGGCCGTGGCCCGGCTGCACCAGGCCCGCGCCGAGGGCGCGACGATCGAGGTCGACACCCCGCTCACCCGCTCGAGCTACCGAGTGCTGGCGGCGATGCCCGTGGTGCTCGCGGCCCACGGCGTGACCCGCTGGCGGCTGCGGGTGCTGATCGAGCACGAGGTCGAGCCCTCCGCGATCCTGCGAACGATCCCGCGGCTGGCCATGGCGTTGCCGCACGCGCTCCACGCCGCGACCCGCGCCCGCGCCCTCGCGATCGCACCGCGCCTGGTCGACGCGCCGCACTGCCTGCTGGGACCGCTGGCCGCGCTCGCCTCGACCGAGCGCGGGCGCGGGTACGCCGCGCCGTGCGAGTCATGCCGGGCCCGCGCGCGGTGCCCCGGCGTCGACCCGGGCTACCTGACGCGGTTCGGCGCCGGCGAGCTCACCCGGCTGCCCTGAGGTTCTGACCAACCTCTGACCGACGTCGGCTACCAGCTACCGTGGCTGCCGTGCGAGCCGTGGCTGCCGTGCGAACCGTGGCTGCCGTGCGAGCCGTGGCTGCCGTGCGAGCCGTGGCTGCCGTGCGAGCCGTGGCTGCCGTGTGACCCGTGGCTGCCGTGTGACCCGTGGCTGCCGTGCTGGGCGCGGATCGGGTCGTCGCCGCTCACCGGCGGTGCCCGATCGGCGCCGTCGCGGGCGCGGTCCGACACGTCGCGCTCGACCGGCAAGAGGCCGTCGGCCGGCTTGCCCTTGAACACCGGCACCTCGGCGTCATCGTCGACCTCGCCGTCGTTCGCCACCGGTGCGGACGGCGGACGCTTGGGGTCGAACAGGTCGTCG
>JAYVSF010000183.1:0-2853 GCA_043775605.1 Myxococcales bacterium | reverse complement strand
GGCGGCCTCGGTCGGTCCGCTGCCCGCAACCAGCCGCTGCATCACGCCACCGATCCGGACCGAGACCTGGGCGCCGTCGACGGCGAACAGCGCCAGCTCGGGCACCTCGAGCCGGGTCTGCAGCGCGGTGACCAGCTGGGCGAACGACAGCGTCGCGAGGTCCGCCACCGACTCGGTCTGGTGCATCAGCATCGGCGGCGGTCCGTCGACCACGTACTCCTTGATGACGAACGTGAGCATGTCGAGCAGCGCCTCGCGATCGCAGTCGGCGAGGGCGTCGCGGACGCCGGTGGTGATGTCACGTAGATCGGGGCGGGTCGGCATGGGGCACCGTCGGTTGCGAGGTCGTGGAACCGGACCGTGATCGCGAAAGATCGGCTCGCCGACGAGGAACGTCGGCAGCGCCTGTATGGGAACGTGTTTGTTTCACAAACTCTCAGAGCTGAACGTCGTCGAGGTGGGCGCCGGCGGTCAGGCAGCCGACCATGCGGGCGCCGCGGAGGTCGGCGCTCGACAGGTTGACGCCGCGCAGGTCGCAGCGAAACAGCATGGCCTGACGGAAGACCACGCCGTACAGGTTGGCGCTGCCGAAGTTGACGTCGTACAGGCCGGCGCCGGTGAAGTCGGCGCGCGACAGCGACACCGTCGAGTTGCCGTAGCCCTCGAACACCACCCGGGTCAGCACGGCGCCGGTGAAGTCGGCCGCGGACAGCTCGGCGGCCCGGAAGGTCGTGCCCTGGATGCTGGCCTTCCTGAACGAGGCCCGGGCCATGCGCACCGGGCCGAGGTCGCAGCGCAGGATCTGGGCCCGGCTGAGATCGATCTGGGTGAGATCGGAGTCGCGGACCGTCACCCGGTTCCACAGGCCGCCGACCCAGCGCGACTTGCGGGCGTCGCTCTGCTTGATCTCCGCGCGCTCGAGCCGGGCGTCTTCGCCGTCGGCGTCCTGGAAGTCCATGCGCTCGACCATCAACCCGTCGAGGTCGGCGCCGCGCAGCAGCGCGCCGCGGGCGGCAAAGCCGGCGACGGTGCGGCCGGCCAGCTCGTCGCTGGCGACCAGCCGCTCGAGCTGGAGCCGGGACTGCACCACGCCCGCGTCGGCGTCACTCATGCGGGTCCTGCCGGTCCGGAGATCGTTCGACCATCACCCGAACGTACACGGCCGGCGCCGCATCGGGAAGGGCCGCGCTCGCACGGCCTCGTGCTCAGGGCCGGCGCCGGCGCGGGCCCGAGCGCTCGAGCATCGTCGCCATCGAGTCGCCGAGCATGCCGATGACCCGCTCGGTCACGTCGTGCTTCAGCTTGTCGGCCTTGAGGCTGGCCCCCTCCGACTTGTGGAACTCGGCGTGGGCGTTGCCGTGGTGGCCGCCACCGTGCTGCTCGTGCTCCTCGGCGTGCTCGGCCTCCTCCGCCTCCGCCTCGTGCTCCTCGGTGGCCAGCTCCATGTTGCCGCCCTTGCCGCGGTTGAACATGCCGCGCTCGGCCTGGGCGACGTGGGTCAGCTCGTGCGCGAGCAGGCCCTGGCCGGCCGCGGTCGCCATCGACCGATCGGGCGCGTTGCCCATGAGGATCATGCCGGTGCCGCCGATCGTGAGGGCGTCGGCGGAGCGGCTGCGGTTGAACTCCTCGGCGAAGGTCCCGGTGTAGACCCGGACGTGGCCGAGGTCGATGCCGAGCTTCTTCTCGTAGCGAGCGCGCAGGGTCTGGTCGAGCGCCTCGCCCTTGCCGGCGCGCGCGGCCACCAGCTCCATCAGCCGGGAGGGGTCCCAGCGGCGGGCGATGTCCTTCGCCAGCTCCTCGCTCAGCTCCTCCGGAGGTAGCGCGGAGAGGGCGTCGATCTCGGGGTCGTCGGTGTTGGCCACGGCTACCAATTATACGGGGTTACTCCCCCGTCCCTTCCCCGCCACCCTCGCCGGTCCAGGTCGACACGTAACCCTCTGATTGCTCGTAAAATTCGCCGGTCTTCTGCTGATCGGTGACCACCCCGCCGAGCGCCTGCTCGAGGAACTTGGTCTCGTCGAGGCAGCTGCCGCCCTTGACGCCCTTGACCGTGAAGGTGACCTCGCCCTTGGGCGAGATGGTGATCTCGATGTCCTGCTTGTGCATGGCGGCTCCTTCTAGCAGGCCGTGGAAGAACCACGGACTGCTAGAGATTGTATGTCGCAGGCTGTTGGAAAAACTGATCCCGTCCGGTCGCTGGAAGCGTCCGAACGGGATTTTTCCACACCCTGCTAGTCCGAGACCCACTTGCGGACGACGAGCCGGATCGACCCGTCCTCCTCGTTGAGCTCCTCCTCGACCGCGTACCCCTTCTCTTCGCAGGCCATCTTGACGTTGTGGTACTGATATTTCTGATTCACGGCGGTCTCGAACTCGGCCTGCGACACACCCTTGGTCGTCTCGACGCCCCACCAGTCGGCGGTGAACTCGAGCGTGCCGTCGGCGTTCTCGATCAGGCCGATGTCGTACTGGCCCATGTTGATCTTGAGCTTGCCCTTGATGGTGTCACCGCGGTAGCCGCGCACCACCACGTGCTGGTGCTCGGCGGCCTCCTCGAAATCCATCTGGAGGTCCTTGAGCGCCGCCTTCAGCGCCGCCAGGTTGGTCAGCTTCAGCTCGCACTTGGTGAAGTGGGACATAGGGACTCGACTGCCTCCGGCCACCATGGGGCCTTCCGGGGGACCTTCCGGGCTGGAACGTGGAATTCACAACTCTAGCTTGCGATCGCCCTCGTCGCTCGCGTTCTCTCCGGCCTTGTCCCCGAGGTTGGCCTTGGGCGCGCCGTACTTGGCCATCCAGCCGCCGGCCTGCTTGGGCGGCGGACCGCGCCGCGACGACGCCAGGCGGGCGCGG
>JAYVSF010000182.1:0-9245 GCA_043775605.1 Myxococcales bacterium | reverse complement strand
GCCCGCGCCGAGCCGGCGGCGGCCCCGACCGCGCGCCACGTCGTCGACGCGCCGACCGCGTGGCTCGCGCCGGCGCGCCAGCTCCACGTCGACCTCGGCGCCAGTCACCGGGGTGAGCCGTCGGCGACGATCGGATTCGGGCTGGGCGGGCTGGCCGACCTCGAGGTCGCGCTGACCGATCGCCTGATCGCGTGCCCGGGCTGCGGCGCGACCCGCGCCGAGCGCGACCTGGCGGCCGCGACCGCGCGGTTCAAGGTCGGCTGGGCGACCGCGCCGACCCGGCCATGGCGGCTGGGCGCGGCGCTCGCCTTCGGTCGCACGATCGCGACCCGCCACGCGCAGGTCGGTGGTCGCGCCGCGATGGGCGAGTCCGCGCAGCTCCAGCTCGTGGTCGGGCTGCGCTGGCGCGGCGCCGAGGCCCACGTCGGCGGCGAGCTGTGGGCGGCGCGGCACGGGGCCGCCGAGCTCGCACCGGCCGGCGCCCGCGCGCTCCGTCCGCTGCTGGCGCTGTCGTGGACGCCGCCGCCGTACCCGCGCACGACGATGCTCGTCGACGTCAGCTGGTCGCCGGTGGTCGAGGACCCGGGCCCGCGCCTGGGCTGGGTGCTGGGCTGGGGCGTGCGCTATCAGGCGTTGCGCTGGGGCGCGATCGAGCTGGTCGTACGCCAGCGGCAGGACGAGGCACTCGGCGACGCCACCGTCCTGGTCCGGGTGTCGGGCGCGCTCGCGCTCGGCGAGCGCCTCGGCGTCGGCCTGCACTGAGCGAGCCTTGGCGAGCGATCTACAATGCAGTACGGGCTGTTAGCGAGCCCTGGCGCACTCGTCGAGCCCTGGCGAGCGACTACGACAGCAGCGCGAGCAGGTCGTCGCGGGTGATCGCCGCCGCGGCCTCGGCGCCGTCGAGCGCGGCCGCCGCCAGCTTGCGCTTCTGCGCCTGCAGCGCGAGCACCCGCTCCTCGACGGTGTCCTTCGCCACCAGCCGGTAGATCATGACCGGGCGGTCCTGGCCGATGCGGTGGGCGCGGTCGGCGGCCTGATCCTCCGCCGCCGGGTTCCACCACGGATCGAGGAGGAAGACGTGATCGGCGGCGGTCAGGTTGAGGCCGGTGCCGCCGGCCTTGAGCGACAGCAGCATCACCGGCGGGCCGCCGGGATCCTGGAAGCCGGCGACCACAAGGCCGCGATCGACGGTGCTGCCGTCGAGCCGGGTCCAGGCCAGGCCGGCCGCGGCCAGCGCTGGCTCGACCTTGTCGAGCAGCGACGTCCACTGCGAGAACACCAGCGCCTTGTGGCCCTCGGCCGCGGCCTCGGTCAGCGCGTCGAGCAGGGTCGCCAGCTTGGTCGAGCCGTCGGCGGTCTGGCCGGGCAGGAGGCCGCGGTGGCACGCCGCCTGACGCAGCCGCAAGAGCGCCTCGAGCGCCTGCATCACGCCGCCGCCGCTCTCGAGCAGCGCGACCACCTCGGCCTGGGTCGCGGCCCGGATCGCGTCGTAGGCGGCGCGCTCGCGAAGGTCGAGCTCGACCCACAGCACGTCCTCGGTGCGCGGCGGCAGCTCGGGCGCGACGTCGACCTTCTTCCTGCGCAGGACGAACGGCTTGATCCGGGTCCGCAGCCGCGCCAGCACGGCGCGATCGCCGTCGATGATCGGCTGCTCCCAGCGGGTCGTGAAGTCGCGGCGCAGGCCGAGCAGCCCCGGGTTGACGAAGTTGAGCTGGCTCCACAGCTCGTCGAGCCGGTTCTCGATCGGCGTGCCCGACAGCGACACCTTCCAGCCGGCGCGCAGCCGGTACGCCGCCTTCGCGAGCTGGCTGTCGGGGTTCTTGATCGCCTGGGCCTCGTCGAGAACGATCGTGTCCCAGGCCACCGCGGCGAGCCCGTCGATGTCGTTGCGCAGGAGCGGATAGGTGGTGATCGTGAGGTCGGCCGTGTCGTCGAGGCTGCGGCGGGCGCCGTGGTAGAGCGCGACCCGCAGCCCGGGCCGGAAGCGCGCGGTCTCGGCCTGCCAGTTGGGCGCGACGCTGGTCGGGCACACCACCAGGGTCCGGCCGCGCACCGCGCACAGGGTCTGCAGTGTCTTGCCGAGGCCCATGTCGTCGGCGAGCACGCAGCCGAGGCCGGCGTCGCGGCAGAAGATCAGCCAGTCGACGCCGGCCTGCTGGTACGGCCGCAGCTCGGCCACGAGATCGGCGGGCCGGCGCGCCGCCGGGATGCCGGCGAAGTCGGCGACCAGGGGCGCGATGCTCGCGAGATCGGGCGCCGCGACCCCGAGGTCGTCGGCCAGGCGCTTGGCGTCGGGCAAGGCATAGGCCGGCAGCGTGCCGTCGTCGGCGCGGGCCGCCAGCAGATCGGCGAGCAGCGCGCCGTGCTGGCCCAGCCACGCCATCGGCACCCGGCCCCAGCCGCCGCCGTCGAGCGCGACGATGTCGACCCCGGCCTGCCAGGCCCGGAGCACCGCCTCGGGGCTCGCGGTCTTGCCGCCGGCGACGAACTTCGCGCCGAAGCCGTGGCGCAGCTCGAGGTCGACCTCGAGCGGCCAGGTCCGCGCCAGGTCGGCCGCCCGCGAGTCGTCGCGCATCCAGCGCGCCAGCTTGTTCGACAGGGCGTGGGCGTCGGGCCCGACCGCCTCGATCCGTCGGCCGAGCAGCAGGTCGAGTTGATCGCGCAGCCGCAGCCGCAGGTGCTGCTCGGCGGCGAGGTCGCGCACCGGCACCGCGCCGCGCAGGTGGACCAGGCGGTCGCCGTCGATCCGGGCCTGCGCCGGCTCGCCGTAGACCATGGTCGCCATCACCGACAGGGTCTCGCCCTGCTGCAGCACGTCGAGCGCGATCCTCGGCGGCTCGCCCTTCGACACCTTGGGCAGCCGCGCGCTGCGCACCTCGACCTCGAGCCGCGCGCCCAGCTCGGGCAGGATCCGGGTCACGACCGCGGCCAGCTCGCTGCTCGCGAACCGGCGCACGCTGGGCAGGCGCTCCATCCGGTTGCCGGACAGATCGATCGCGCCGATCGGCCGCAGGGTGTCGCCGAGCCGGGCCACGCCGAGCGTGATCGCGGTTGCGCCGGCCGGCGCCTCCAGCCGCAGCTCGACGCCGCCGGCGCCATCGTCGTCGAGCACCGCCCGCGGCAGCACCGGCTCGCCCGAGCACGTCACCCGGTCGCCGCCCAGCCGGACGTCGGGCGCCTCGGCCAGCGCCGCCAGCAGCCGGTCGAGCCGGTCGCCGCCGAACGCCGCGTCGAGGCGCGTGCCGACCAGCTGATCGATCAGCAGATCGACGTCGGTGGTCGCCAGCTTCGGGCCCGGCACCCGGCCGCTGGCGAGCGTGGCGACCGACTGGTCGATCACGACCTCCTTGCCGTCGGCGGCGACCGCGACCCGCTGCAGCCGCAGGCCGGCGGGGTCGGGGCTCAGTCGGTACGAGATCGCGGCCCCGGCCCGGGCCGAGGTCGGCAGGTCCTGGCCCTTGCCGTGGGCATCGATCGACGCGAGCGCCGCTGCCACCGCGTGCGAGCACGCCGCCTCGCGCCCGCCGCAGTCGCAGTCCCACTCGGGATCCTTCAGGAACAGGATGACCGTGAACGGCGTTGGTCGGCCCGGCACCCGGACCTCGAGCGTGGCCTCGGTCGCGCTCGCGGCCCGACCCGCGACTCGCTGCTCGCGCGCCAGCGTGATCCCCTGCGACCACACCCGGGTCGACGCCGCCTTGCGCAGCGCGTCGCGCACGGCTTCGAGGTCGGCGAGGGCGGGCGGCACGAGGGCTTACCTAACCCGGCCGTTGCGCACTCGGCAACCCGGCGACCCCACTGCGCTGAAAGTCTCGATCCGGCGGCCGCGGCCGGTCGTAGCTACGCTGATGAATCTCCTGGCCACCGCCTTTCTGGCCACGGCCCCGGTCAACCCGGATGGTGATACGGTGCCGCGCATGAGCGCGCCCGCGCAGTGGACCTCGCCCGGGTCCGATGACGAGGACGTGGCGCTGGTGCGGGCGATCGCGGCGGGGAATCGCGACGGCCTGGCCGCGCTCTACGACCGCTACGCGCCGGTGCTGATGGGCCTGGCCATGCGGATCATCCGCGACCGGCGCGAGGCCGAGGACCTACTCCACGACGTCTTCCTCGAGGTGTGGCGCAGCGCACGCGACTACGACCTCACCCGCGGCCGGGTGCGGACGTGGCTGGTGGTCCGGATGCGGTCGCGCGCCCTCGACGTCTTGAAGAGCGCCCGGGTGTCGCGCCGCAGCGCGGACCCCGAGGTGCTCGAGCGCATGGTCGCCGAGACCGAGCCAGGCGAGTCGCCCGACCGCCAGCGGGTCCGCACCGTGCTGGCCGAGCTGACCGCCGATCAGCGCCAGGTGCTCGAGCTCGCCTACTTCGATGGCCTGTCGTGCTCCGAGGTCGCGGCCCGCCTCACGATCCCCATCGGCACCGTGAAGTCCCGGCTCGCGGCGGGGCTGGGCCGGTTACGCCAGCTCCTGGGCGCCCGCGCCCACCGGACGGGAGAACAGCCGTCATGACCGCGATCCGCGACCTCTTGCCCGCCTATGCCCTCGGCGCTCTCGATGATCACGAGGTCGAGCTGGTGGCCCGTGCCGTGGCGGCCGACCGCGCGCTGGCCGACGAGCTCGACCTGCTGCGCGAGGCCGCCGGCGCGCTGGCCGAACCGGTGACACCGTCGACGGCCGTCCGCGACCGCCTGCTCGCGTCGACCCGCGGCAGCGAGCGGTTCGCCCGGTTCGTCCATCGCTTCGCCGAGCTGTTCGACGTCGCCGCCGGCCGCGCCCGCGAGCTGCTAGCGATGATCGATCAGCCGACGGCCTGGAGCGACGGTCCCGCGGCCGGGAGCTGGCTCGTCCACTTCCAGGCCGGACCCCGGCTGGCCACCGCCGACACCGGGTTCGTCAAGCTGGCCCGGGGCGAGCGCTTCGCCTGGCACCGCCACCACGGGACCGAGCACTGCCTGGTCCTGCAGGGCCTGGCCGCCGATTCGCTGGCCGGCACCCTGCGGGTCGGCGACGAGGGCGTGCTCGAGGCCGGCAGCGAGCACGACTTCGTCGCGGCCGGCGACGAGGATCTCATCTTCGCGGTGTCGGTGTTCGGCGTCGACTTCGACATACCTGGTCCCACCTCGCCCGCGCGTTAACCTCACGGGGCCGTGGTGGCGGGGCCGCTCCGGACCACCCCGACGGGCCCGATGATATGGTAGGGCCATGGCGAGCGTCGACGGCATGCGGGTGGTGGGGACCATCCGCACGATCGAGCTGCACGCGATGATGTCGAAGTTCCAGGGCGTGGCCCCGCGCCAGGTCGCCAAGATCTCGCTCGACGTCGAGCATGCCATCGATCCCGACGGCACCGAGATCAACGTCGACAACCTCGCCGATCTCCACTTCCAGGGACCACCCGAGCTGGTGCCGCTGTTCGGCGCGGGCGAGCGGGTGCAGATCGTGACGACGACGCCGAGCGGCATGCACATCGCCAGTATCAAGCCGGCGCCCCTGTCCTGAACCGAGGCTGTACCGAGCGCGCGGACTCCCGCGCGCCAGAGGCGGCGTGTCGGCGACGGCCGGGCGTCAGGTGCCGGGCTTGATGCCCGCGGCGCGGTCGAGCGACTCCTGGGTGCAGGCCGCGGTGATGGCCATCGTCTTGCCCATGTCCTCGACGATGCCGCGCTCGACCCGCGCGCCGATCACCCGCAGCTCGGCGGTGACCGCGCCGGCGTAGACCCGGCGGACCTGGCCGGGCCCGGCCTGGGTGAGCTGGTAGGTGGCGGTGATGTGGATGCGCCCCGACAGCATCAGCGGCCGGATGTCGTAGTCGATCCGGTCGAGCGCCTTCTTCCAGATCACGGTCTCGTCGAACGACAGGTCGGGGCCGACCAGGGCCCGCACCACCGCCGGCAGCTGGCGGCGCGGCTTGACCCGCGACACCCGCACCATCTCGTCGACCCGGTCGGCCATCTCGAGCAGCTCGCGCGATGCCACGCCGGCCCGGTAGTCTTCCTCGGCGGCGCACGCCGGATCGAAGTAGACCGCGAACACCGCGGCGGGGCTGGCGGCCCGGTACGCGTGCTCGAAGCGAAAGGGAGTCATGCCGCTCGCCGACTGTACACCGCGGTCGCCGGTCAGGTCGGCTGGGTCGGCAGGCGCTCGAGCACGGTCATCAGATGCTCGAGCGTGAACGGCTTGTCGAGCAGGACGATGTCGGCGCGCTCGACGAACGCGCGGCTGCGCTGCGACACCGCGCCGCCCGACATGAACACGGTCTTGGCCACCAGCTCGGGGCGCTGCCGGCCGAGCTCGGCGTGGAAGGCGACGCCGTCGACATCGGGCATCATCAGGTCGCACAGCACCGCGTCGAAGGCCTCGCCCGCGACCACCCGCTCGAGACCGGCCCGCCCGCCGCTGGCCTCGACCACCAGGTAGCCGAGGGTCGCCAGCATGCTGCCCAGCACCCGGCGCAGCACCGGCTCGTCGTCGATCACCAGCACCCGCCGGCCGGTGGCCGCGACCGGCGCCGGGGTCGGCGCGCGGACCCGCTCCTGGGCCGGTGCCGCCGGCAGCACGACCGTGAAGGTCGAGCCGATGCCGGGCCGGGACTCGACCTCGATCCGACCGTGCAGCGACTCGACGATCCGGTGGCACACCGACAGGCCGAGACCGGTGCCCATGCCGTCGGACCGGGTGGTGAAGAACGGATCGAACAACCGCGGCATCAGCTCGGGGGCGATGCCGGCGCCGTTGTCGGTGATCTCGAGCGCGGCCTCGCCGGTCGGCAGCCGCTGGGTCCGGACCGTGATCCGGTTGTCGGTGGCCGGTCGCTCGGGCATCGCGCTGCTGGCGTTGACCATCAGGTTGATCATCACCTGGCCGAGCCGCGACTGGTTGGCGAGCACCACCGGCGTGTCATCGGCGAAGTCGGTGATCACCACCGCGCGATGGCGGACCAACGACGACACGATCCGGATCGCGGCCTCGCACACCGCCCGCAGTGCGGTCCGCGCCACCAGCTCCTCCTCGGGCCGGGCGAACGCCCGCAGGTCGGTGACCACGTTGCGGATCCGCTCGAGGCCGTCGTCCATCTGGTCGAGGCGCTCGTGGATCGCGGGCGGCACCGCGGGCAGCTCGCGCAGTTGCTGGCGGATCAGCTCGAGGTTGCCGAGCACGTAGGCCAGCGGGTTGTTGACCTCGTGCGCGACCCCGGCGGCGAGCGTGCCGGCGGCGATCAGCCGGTCGGCGAAGTGGAGCTGGCTGTCGAGCAGCTTCTGGCCGGTCAGGTCGGCGACCGTGCCGACCAGGGTCAGGCGGTCGTGGCTGCGGCCGCTGACCACCCGGCCCTTGACCTGGATCCAGCCGAGCTCGCCCGAGGTCCTGAAGATCCGGCAGTCCAGCTCGAACGGCTGCGCGTGCTCGGCCGCCTCCCGCATCGCCTGGCTGAGCCGATCGCGATCGTCGGGATGGATGCGCGCAGTCCAGGTCGCGGCGTCGAGCTCGACCTGGCCGGGCAGGCCGAGCAGCTCACCCAGCTCGTCCGACAACCGGACACGCTGGGTGGTGGGATCCCAGCGCCAGATCCCGACCCGGCCGGCGTCGAGCGCCAGTCGCAGCCACTCCTCGCGCTCGCTCAGGGCGGTCGCCGCGCGCTCGGTCTCGGCCAGCTGCTGCTCGAGCGCGACGTTCTTGACCGCGATCTCGGTGGCCTGCTGCTCGAGCTCGTCGAGCGCCGCCGACATGCCGCCGACCATGCGCAGCACGCGCCGGGCCCGGCCGAACGACGAACGGTCGCGCGGCAGGGTGAGCGCGTAGGTCATGGCGTGGGCAGTCGCGCCCGGCTCGATCTGGACCGTGGCCGGGGCCAGGCCCTGCAGCGTGGGCAACGACCGCAGGAGGCCGGCGATGAAGCGCAAGGTCGGCAGCGAGCCGGCGCGGGTCGGATCGATGGTGGTGGTGAAACGGGCGGTGACCGCGGATGCGGCGTCGAACTGGCCGGTCAGCACGGTCACGTTGCGGCGCAGACCCCAGCGGGCGAACAGCGCGAACACCTCCTGCACCGACAGCACCGCGTTGGCCAGGCGGACGAAGCCGTGGCCGACCCGCTGGCCCGCGCCCGACACGAACAGGTGCGGGAGCTGATCGGCGCCGCAGACCTCTTCGACCCGGGCCACCAGGTCGACCCAGGTCTGCCAGTCGATGCGGCGCGCGGCCCGTAGCTGGGCCGGGGTGACCGCGATGCCAGCCCACAGCGTCTCGGGCGCCAGGCCGCGATGCTCGACCGAGTCGAACAGCAAGGCGACGGTCTGGGCGCTGACCTCGTTCACCTTCCACGAGGATAGCGCGGGTCGCCATGACCGCGCGCGACCCGCGACGCGGCGAATCGTCGGGGTCGGTGCGGGGCGCTGCCGACCGCTGCCACCTGCGGTTCGGTCCGGCCCCTGCCAGTGCGTCCGCGTCCGTATGCGCCCGTACGCGCCGTCGACCGGCCAAGCCGATCAAGCCCCGCCAAACCCGACTGCGGAGCCCCTGGTGCATTGCCTGGACCGAGGCTCACTCGTTACGCCGGCAGCTCGTCGGCGACCGTGCGCAGGTAGCCGTTGGCCAGCGGGTGGCGCTGACCCTCCGACTCGCGCACGGTCGCGGCCTTGCGCCAGGTCCACGGTGAGCGATCGTCCTGCAGCGGCGCGGCGATCGCGGCCAGCGCCGCCCAGCGCTCGAGCACCGCCCGCTCGCTGGCGCGCAGCGCGGCCGCGACTCGTGGCCAGCCCGTGGTCGACGGATCGGCCAGCAGCGCACGATCTGCGTCACCGGTCGCGGCCATCCGGGTCGCCGCCGACAGGGCCGCGGTCTCGATCCGCTCGAGCGCCGCCCGCTCGTTGCGCGGCCCGAGCCACAGGAGCTCGCCGCGGTTGAACCGACCTCGGTCGGCGGCCAGGGTCAGCTCGCGGCTGTCGGCGGACAGCAGCCGCGCCACCGACAGCACCCGCCGGGCCCGGTCGTCGAACGACGACGGCGCGGTCATGGTCAGCGGCCGGTCGAGATCGTGCTGCCAGAGCAGGTGGACGGCCAGCGCTGCCCGGGGATCGTCGCGCAGCCCGGGGAAGGTCAGCGCCGCGACGTCCTCGAGCCGCAGGTCGTCGGACTCGGGCTCGGCGGCGCCTCGCTCGGCCACGGCGGCGATCGCGGCGTCGGGCGCGAAGCCGTAGCCGGTGACGAACCGGGCCAGGCCCTTCTTGCCGTACGACAGGTGGATGGGCTCGC
>JAYVSF010000181.1:0-2989 GCA_043775605.1 Myxococcales bacterium | reverse complement strand
TAGCACGCGGTGGAGCCCCGACCGGTGCGGATGCCGTCGCGAGGTCGCATTGCCTGGACCCGTAGATCGCTCGCCGAGGCTCGCTCGCCGGCGCGGTCGGCGGTACGTTGCGCGCCATGAGCGCACGACGGTACAAGGCCGCCATCATCGGCGGCAGCGGCTACGGCGCGGGCGAGATGCTGCGCCGGCTGCTCATCCATCCCGAGGTCGAGGTGGTGCGGGTCGCCTCGATCGACCACGTCGGCAAGCCGGTGTGGCACGCCCACCCGCACCTGACCGGCCTGACCGACCTGACGTTCGAGGACCTCGTGCCGCGCGACGCCGCCCGCGGCTGCGACGTGGCGCTGCTGGCGCTGCCGCACAAGGTCACGGCCGCCAAGGTGCCCGAGTTGATCCAGCTCGGCGTGAAGATCGTCGACATGTCGGGCGACTTCCGCCTGACCGACGCCGCGGCGTACGCCCGCTACTACGGCAACCCGCACCCGCACCCCGAGCTGCTCGGCACCTTCGTCTACGGCCTGCCCGAACTCAACCGCGCGAAGATCCGCGCCGCCCGCCACGTGGCGTCGCCAGGCTGCTTCGCGACCACGATCGAGCTGGCGCTGTTGCCGCTCGCCCGGGCCGGGCTGCTGACCGGCGTCACCGCCCACGTCGTCGGCATCACCGGCTCGTCGGGTTCGGGCGCGGCGCCGTCGGAGGGCACCCATCACCCGGTGCGCGCGGTCAACCTCAAGACCTACAAGCCGCTGGTCCACCAGCACACCCCCGAGGTCCTTGAGACCCTGGCCGCGGCCGGCGCCGCCGGCGTCGAGCTGCGGTTCACGCCGGTCTCGGCGCCGCTGTCGCGCGGCATCTTCGTCACGATCTACCTCGAGCTGCCGGCCGATCAGGTCGATGACACGTCGCTGGCCCGGCTGTACGACGAGGCCTACGCGGGCGAGCCGTTCGTCCGACGGCCGACTACCCGGCTGCCCGAGGTCGCGGCGGTGTCGGGTTCCAACTACGCCGAGGTCGGGTTTGCGGTCGGTGAGCCGGCGCGCGGCACCCGCACCGTCGTATGCTTCGCGGCCACCGACAACTTGATCAAGGGCGGCGCCGGTCAGGCGATCCAGAACATGAACCTGGTGCTCGGACTCGACGAGCGCCTGAGCTTGCAAGATCCAGGAGGCTGGCCATGACATCCGAGAATCGTCCCACCATCGTCGAGCGTCGTCCGATCGTCGTCAAGCTGGGTGGCGAGGTGATCGGCGGCCCGGTCGGCGCCGCGGTCGCGGCCGACATCTCCGCGCTGGTCGGCCAGGGCGCGCGGGTGCTGGTGGTCCACGGCGGCGGGCCCCAGGCCACCGCGCTGCAGCACGCCCTCGGCCAGGAGCCGAAGCAGGTCGGCGGCCGCCGGTTCACCGACGCCGCCACCCTCGACGTGATGAAGATGGCGGTGGCGGGCAAGGTCAACGTCGACCTGTGCAGCCAGCTCATGGCCGCGGGCTGCAAGCCGGTCGGGCTGCACGGTGCGTCGAGCGGCGTGCTGCGCGGGGTCAAGCGGCCGCCGCGGGTGATCTCCGGCGGCGGACCCGACCCGATCGATCTCGGGCTGGTCGCCGATCTCACCGGCCTCAACCGCGAGCTGCTCGAGCTCATGGCCTTCGCCGACTACGTGCCGGTGCTGGCCTGCCTGGCCGCCGACGATCACGGCCAGGTCCTCAACGTCAACGCCGACATCGTCGCCACCCACGTCGCCAGCACCCTGGCGGCGTCGGCGCTGGTGCTGGTGACGTCGACGCCGGGCGTGCTGCGCGACGTCAAGGATCCGGGCTCGCGCCTGCGCAAGCTGACCGTGGCCGAGGCCAAGGCCGCGATCGCGAACGGCACCGTGACCGGCGGCATGATCCCCAAGCTCGAGGAGTCGATCGCGGCGCTCGGCAAGGGCGGCATCGGCGCGATCCACATCGTCGGCGCGCTCGGCAAGGGCGACCTCATCCGCGAGATCAACAACCCCGGCGCGGTCGGCACCGCGCTGACGATCAGCTGAGCGGCGGCGCAGGTCGGGCGCGACGCGGGCGCCGGGTCAGCCAGGCGGCGAGCCCGAGGTTGAGCAGCGCGAGCGCCGAGATCAGCGCGCCGAGGCCGAGGCCCGGCGGGCGGTAGCGCAGCGCGATCGAGTGGGCGCCGGCCGGCACCGCGACCCCGCGGGCGATCAGGTCGGCGCGCTCGACCGTGGCCGGGCGGCCGTCGACGGTGGCGGTCCAGCCCGGGGCCCAGGCCTCGAGCAGCACGGCGTAGCCAGCGGCGGTGACGTCGCATGCCAGCGTGACCTGGCCCGGGGCCGCGCGCGCGATCGTGCACGGCCGCAGCGGGCGGTCGTCGTCGGGACCGCCGGGCGCGGTCGCGGGGTCGGTGGGCGCGGTCGTAGTGGCCGCGAGGTGGACCAGGGCCAGCGAGGCGACCGGCTGGTTCGGTGGCGGGGCCAGCGCGGCCAGGGTGGCGCCATCGGTCGCGTGGCGCCAGCGCGGGGTCCAGAACGCCGGCGGTCGGCCCGGCGCCACCTCGACCAGCGCGTCCTGGCCGCGGCGCGCGACCACGGTCAGGGCGGCCGGGATCGCGACCGAGGCCGGCACGATGGCGCGGGCGATGGCGTAGCGATCGAGCAGGTGCCGGGCCACCGCGCTGGTGGCCTCGGCGACCCGGTCCTCGAGAGCCAGCCGGGCCGGATCGGTGGTCGGCACCGCGGCGACCGCCCACGGTCCGCCGGCGGCGTCGGCCAGGTGATCGACGTCGAGCGCGACCCGCTCGGCGGCGTCCGCGTCGTTGGTGAGCGGCGCGCGGGCGTTGCGGAACACCCGACTCACGCCGTCGCCCGCCACCGCGAGCGCCGGTCGTCCGGGGCGCGTCATCCGCGGCACCGCGCCGTGCCCGGCGACCGCGACCTCGGCCACCGCGCACAGGCCGGCGAGCGCGGCCAGGGTGGCGCCATCGGTCGCGTGGCGCCAGC
>JAYVSF010000180.1:0-5708 GCA_043775605.1 Myxococcales bacterium | reverse complement strand
CTCTACGATCACCAGCTGCGGGCCGGGCGGGTCGCCTACCACAGCGGCGTGCTGTTCGCGCTCGGCTGGCTGCTGTTCGAGGATCTGCGTCGGCCCGGGCGCTGGCTGCGCCGGCGGTCGCGGCTGGCCCGGCTCGGCGTCACCGGCCGCGCGCGGCGTGAGCTGGTGGAGCGTACCGGCCGCATGGTGCTCATCCAGCGCTCGGCGGTGATCGCGCCCAAGGCGGCGCTGCTGCTGCACTCGTGGAAGAAGGTCCACGTCCCCTTCACCATCCTCCTCGCGGCGTCGGCCACGGCCCACATCTGGGTGTCGTGGAGCCGGGCCTGGTAGCGCACCCGTTCTGGTAGCATCGCCGTCGTCGATGCCGCGCTCGCCCCGCCGATCCCTGCTCGTGCTGCTCGTCGGCCTCGGCGTCGGCCTGGCGATGTTGCTGGGCGCCGGCGCCGGGATCGGGCGGGCCCGGGCCCAGGGCGACTTCTTCTCGTCGTCGCCCAAGCCGCTGTCGGCCAGCCACGCCGCGCTCGACGCTCCGGCCCACTGCAACGAGTGTCACGACGGCGGCCGCGACGTCTTCAACGATCGCTGCCTGGGCTGTCACGATCACGCCAACCTCAAGACCCGCATCGCCGCCGGCAAGGGCTTCCACGCCTCGGCGGTGGTCCGCGGCAAGCAGTGCAGCACCTGCCACGGCGAGCACGAGGGCCGCGGCTTCGATCTCATGGGTTGGCGGTCGGTGCCGGGCGGCGAGAAGGGCTTCGATCACGATCTGTCGGGCTGGAAGCTCGAGGGCAAGCACGTCGCCACCGCCTGCGCCGACTGCCACAAGACCAAGGACGGCCAGGGCCTGCGCACGTACCTCGATCAGGACCGGCTGTGCGGCAGCTGCCACAAGAGCGATCAGCCGCACGGCTTCGATCGCCGCGAGATGCTGGCGTGCGAGCGCTGCCACAACCAGGACGTCTGGAACCCGCCGCGCAGCAACCTCGACTTCGATCACAACAAGAAGCAGGACGCGTCGATGCCGCTGGTCGGCTCGCACGAGGACGTGTCGTGCGCGAAGTGCCACCCCAAGGCGTTGTTCAACCTCAAGGGCGGCAAGCCCGACTTCTGCGGCAACTGCCACACCAGCCCGCACGGCGGTCAGCTGTTCGGCAAGAAGGACTGCGATCTGTGCCACTCGCCGACGCTGGGCGCGCTCGATCAGTTCCGCTTCGATCACGATCGCCAGACCAAGTTCGACCTCGGCAGCGCGCACAGCAAGCGGACCTGCGAGGAGTGCCACACCAAGGCGCTGGGCGAGCGCAAGCCCAGCCCCGCGTGCGAGAGTTGCCACGCCGACGACGATCGCCACGACCGGCGGTTCGCGGCGGTGGCCGGCGATCCGGCGCGCTGCGCCACCTGCCACGCGTCGACGACCTGGAAGAAGGGCGCGACCCTGTTCGCGCACGACAAGAAGACCAAGTTTGCGCTGACCGGCAAGCACGACGAGGTCTCGTGCCGGGCCTGCCACCGCGGCCGCGCGCCCGCCGACTTCGAGCGGTTCGACCCGCGCACCGTCGGCTGCATGGGCTGTCACCAGCACCGGGACGCGCACAACGGCGAGCACACCGACAAGGAGTGCCTGACGTGCCACAAGGCGCCGGGCAAGCTCGAGCTCACCGACACCGCGACCGTGACCTACCACGGGCCGAAATCGCGCTTCCCGCTGGTCAAGGCCCACCGCCTGGTGAAGTGCGCGCAGTGCCACCTCTACGACCCCGACACCAAGACCACGCACTACAAGGACACGCCGATGGAGTGCGGCGTCCGCTGCCACGAGGACTCGCTGCACAAGGGCTCGCTCGGCGACCAGTGCTCGCGCTGCCACAGCCCGGGGATGTGGGAGAGCATCCGGTTCGATCACACCGATGACACGAAGTGGCCGCTCGAGGGCCTGCACGCCGAGGTGCCGACCTGCGCGGAGTGCCACCCGCAGCGGGCCTACACCGGCACGGCGAAGACCTGCTCGGCCGAGGGCTGCCACGCCAAGGACGACGCCCACAAGGGCCGGCTGGGCACGGCCTGCGATCGCTGCCACAAGGTCACCGGCGACAACGTCTTCAACCACAACACGATGGCGGCGTTCAAGCTCGACGGCGCCCACCTCGAGGTCCGTTGCCTCGACTGCCACACGTCGGTGACGTTCAAGCCGCGGCCCAAGACCTGCTTCGGCTGTCACGGCGAGCCCGAGGTCCACAAGGGCCAGTACGGCACCGGCTGCGAGACCTGCCACGCGACCAAGACCTGGTCCGACATCAAGCCGCTGCACGACGTCGGCGACTTCTCGCTGGCCGGCCAGCACGACAACCTGGCGTGCGCGCGCTGCCACAAGGACAGCCGGCCGATGGCGGGCACGGGCAACGTCTGCGTCAACTGCCACCGTCAGGACGACATCCACCAGAACGCGCTGTCGCCCCGGTGCGGCGAGTGCCACACCCAGTGGGCGTTCGCGCCGGCCCGGTTCGATCACACCACGGTCGGCTGCAACCTGACCGGGCTGCACCGGACCCTGGCCTGCAACGACTGCCACGTCGCCGGCAACTACGGCGCGATCACCGCCGAGTGTGTCGGCTGTCACCGCGACGAGGCGGTGCGCAAGGGCGGGGCCCACCTCGGTTACCCGTCGTGCGCGTCGTGCCACAACCCCAACAACTGGCTGGCGGCGACGGCCGGGCAGGGCTATGGCCGGGAGTCGATCTGTCGATGACGCGGCCGGCGACGCCGACGATGGCGCGCGCGGCGATCGCCGCCGGGCTCGGCCTCGCGCTGGCCACGCTCGCGCCGGGGGTGGCGGCGGCGCAGGCGATGGACGCCGGCCGGTTCTTCGTCGACAAGGACGACGACACCGGCGAGGACGAGACCTTGTTCCAGGGCTCGCTGACCGCCAGCTCGTTCTACTTCCACGAGTCGGGCGATCCCGGTTCGGTGGTGAGCGGCGGCGCGGTCCCGCCCGACTCGGCCAGCCTGTTCGCGCGGAAGTTCGTCGACCTGCGGCTGCAGCTCGACGCGCGCCACGTCAAGGGCGGGCGCTGGGACGCGCGCGTCGACATCCGGGCCCGGGTCGCCAACGATCCGGCCGACGGCCAGCTCGGCACCCAGGACAACCGCCTGCAGTCGGGGCTGTTCGGCGGCAACGAGTATGAGCTCAAGGAGCTGTACGCGGTCCACGGCGGCCGACGCGCCGACGTCTTCGTCGGTCGCCAGCTCATCGCCGACGTCGCGGCGACCCGCATCGACGGGCTGCGCGTCGACTACGCCAGGAGCCGGCGGTGGACGCTGCTCGGGTTCGCCGGGTTGTACCCCCGGCGCGGCTCGCGCTCGCTGACCACCGACTACCCGATGGCGGTCGACCGCACCGGGATGGCGAGCGGCGGGCGGGTGCTGCCGGTCGCGGTCGGCGGCGCGGCGGCGTACCGCACGATGAAGTCGTACGGCGCGCTCGGCGGCGGCGCGATCGCGCTGGCGGGCGAGCGGCCGCGGGTGTTCGTCAGCAGCACCGGCTACTGGCGGCAGGGGCCGCGGCTCGACGTCTGGCACTACGTCGTCGTCGATCTGTACGGCTCCGGCGGGTTCGCGATCACCAACGGCAGCGTGGGCCTGCAGTGGAAGCCGCAGCCGCGCCTGCGGCTCAACCTCGCCGCCCACCGCGTCGACACCGAGGCGCTGAACCTGCAAGTCCGTGATCAGCTCGAGAACGTCGACGCCGGCGGCCTGGTGGTCAACAACCTGGTGGCCCAGCGGATCGAGTCCGACGCGGTGCGCGCGTCGCTGGGCTCGAGCCTCGGTCGGCGCAACCGCTACGAGGTCACGGTCGGCCTGGCCGGGCGCCGGCGACCCGCGGTCGACCTCACCCCGACGGTGCGCCTGCCGGCGTCGCAGTCGCTCGACGTCACGGTGCAGGCCGTCGATCGCCAGTTCTACGGCGGCGTGCGCCTGGACCTGGCGGTGACCCGCGCGGTCGGCGTCGGCCAGGCCAGCTACGCCCGCTCGAACGTGCTGATCGCGCGGGCTGGTGGCACGCGGTCGTGGAAGGCCGGCAGGCTCGAGGCCCAGGGCGAGCTGGCGTACCTGTCGAGCAAGGACGACAACGCCGGCATGAGCTGCGATCCGGGCGCGCCCGCGACCTGCTACGGCAGCGCGACCACCCACACGCTGCAGGCGACGGGCTTCCTGTACTGGCGCCTGGCCGACGCCTGGTTCGTCAACGCGTCGCTCGGCTACGGCCACCAGGCGATCACGCTGGCGGCCGGCGCCCAGCCAGCGATCGCGAGCACGACCGGCTACGCCCGGGTCGGCTACCGCTTCTGATCGTCGCCCGGCGCTGCTGCGGCCGCCGCCAGCCGCTGGCTGACCTGGTCGAGGAGCTGCTCGGGCGTGAACGGCTTGGTCATGCACGCGGTCGACGGGGCTCGCCGGGAGACTTCGGCCAGCTCCTCGGAGTAGCCGGTCATGAACAGCACCGGCAGCGCGGGCCGCAGCTCCCTGACCCGCTGCGCCAGCGCGAGGCCGCCCATCCGCGGCATGTTCAGGTCGGTGAGCATCAGGTCGATGGCGGCCGGGCTGTCGGCGATCAGGGCGAGCGCCGCCACGCCGTCGCTGGCCTCGCGCACCTGGTAGCCGGCACGCTCGAGGATCCGGGTCGCGAGCCGGCGGATGGCCTCGTTGTCCTCGACCACCAGCACCGTGGCGGTGGCGGGCGCGACCGGGGCGATCACCGCCGGCGCCGCGGCCGGGCCGGCGTGACGCGGCAACAGCACCACGAACCGCGTGCCGTGCCCGGGCCGACTGTCGACGGTGATCGAGCCCTCGCTCTGGGTGACCACGCCGTACACCACCGATAGCCCAAGGCCCGTGCCCTGCGACGACGCCTTGGTGGTGAAGAACGGTTCGAAGATCCGGGTCCGCGTCGCCTCGTCGATCCCGACCCCGCTGTCGGTGACCTCGAGCGCGATCATCGGCGGGCGCCGGGCGGCCGGGGCGACGCCCTCGAGATCACCGGCGGTGGCGGTGCGGACCGCGACCCGCACGGTCCCTCCGTCGGGCATCGCGTCGCGGGCGTTGATCACCAGGTTGAGCAGGACCTGCTGGAGCTGGACGCGATCGGCGAACACGCCGCAGTCGGGCTCGATCGCGACGTCGAGCGCGATCGCGCGACCGAGCAGGCCCTTGAGCACCCGGCCCAACTCGCGGGCGACCTGACCGAGGTCGACGTGGACCCGGACCTGCACGGTCCTGCGCCCGAGCGCGAGCAGCTGCGAGGTGATCTCGGCGGCCCGCTTGCCGGCCTCGAGGACGCCGTCGAGCTCGGTCGCCGCCACCGAGCCGGCCGGGAGGTGCTCGGCTGCGAGCGTGGCGTGGCCGAGGATCGCGGTCAGCAGGTTGTTGAAGTCGTGAGCGACGCCGCCGGCCAGGCGACCGATCGCGTCCAGCTTGCCGGCCGAGATCAGCTCGGCCTGGGTCCGCTCGAGCGTCTGCAGGCTGTCGGCCAGGCGCTGGTTGACCTCGGCCAGGGCCTGCGACCGATGCTGGAGATCGTCGGTCAGCGCGGCGTGCTCGGTCACCCGTTGGACGTGGGTGCCGATCAGCGCGAGCAGCGGCTGGTGGACCTCGGTCAGGGCCTCGTCGCGGTAGGTCGGTCGCTTGCGCGCTGGCGAGTGGGCGACGACCAC
>JAYVSF010000179.1:0-6438 GCA_043775605.1 Myxococcales bacterium | reverse complement strand
CGATCAACATCGCGCACAACTTCTTCATGCAGGTCAGCGAGCGCCGCCGCGAGATCGGGCTGCTCCGCGCGATCGGCGCGACCCGCGGCGACATCCGCGGGCTCATCCTCGGGGAGGCGGCGCTGATCGGCCTCTGCGCCGGCGGGCTCGGCGTCGGACTGGCGATCGGCCTCGGCGCCGCGGTCGACTGGCTGGGCGGCCGTTATCTGCCCGACTTCCCCTTCAAGCCGACGACCTACTTCCATTTCGCCTGGTGGATCTGGGCAGGTGGCCTGGGATTCTCGGTCCTGTTCTGCGTTCTTGGCGGGCTCTTCCCGTCGGCCAAGGCGGCCGGGATGGCTCCGGCCCAGGCACTGTCCCAGCAGTGAACGGCGCGCAAGTCTGCGGGAGGACATGGTACGCCGTGCAAGCGCCAACCGCCCTACATGTCAATAGATGCCCGTTCCTTTCGCACAGTTCATCCGATATGGTAGCCGGTAGGCTTCGACCACCAGGGACTCCTTGTGCAACTCGATACTGATGTCCTCCGAGGCCCCAAGTCGCCAGGCAAGAACGAGGGCGTAGCCGTGAAGAAGCCCATCCCGTTCGGCAAGTACTTCCTGCTCGAGCGCATCAACGTCGGCGGAATGGCAGAGGTGTTCCGCGCCAAGGCGTACGGCGTCGAGGGCTTCGAGCGCCTCGTCGCGGTCAAGCGCATCCTCCCGAACATCGCGGAGGACAAAGAGTTCATTCGCATGTTCATCGAGGAGGCGAAGCTCGCCGTCCAGTTGAACCACGCGAACATCGCCCAGATCTTCGACCTCGGCGTCGTCGACGGCAGCTACTACATCGCCCTCGAGCACGTTCACGGTCGCGATGTCCGCGGCATCTTCGATCGCTGTCGCCAGGTCGGCGAAGCGATGCCGGTCGCCCAAGCGTGCTTTGTCGTCATGAAGGTCTGCGAAGGCCTCGACTACGCGCACAACAAGCGCGACCAGTCGGGCCGCGAGCTGCACCTCGTGCATCGCGACGTCAGCCCGCAGAACATGCTCGTGTCGTTCGAGGGCGAGGTGAAGCTCATCGACTTCGGCATCGCCAAGGCCGCCGGCAAGGGTTCGAAGACCCAGGCGGGCATCCTCAAGGGCAAGTTCGGCTACATGTCGCCCGAGCAGGTTCGCGGGCTGCCGATCGATCGGCGCAGCGACGTGTTCTCGTGCGGCATCGTCCTCTACGAGCTGCTCACGGGCGAGCGGCTGTTCGTGGGCGAGAGCGACTTCTCGACGCTGGAGAAGGTCCGCAACGTCGAGATCCTGCCGCCGTCGACCTACAACCGCAAGATCCCCGATGAGCTCGAGCGGATCGTCCTCAAGGCCCTGGCCAAGGACGTCGACGACCGCTACCAGAACGCGATCGACCTCCACGACGAGCTGCAGGCCTTCGTCTACACCGCCGGCGAGTTCTACTCGCGCAAGGATCTGGCGGGCTGGATGCGCAAGACGTTCGGCAAGGAGATCGACGAGGAGAGCGCGAAGCTCGAGAGCTTCCGCCAGCTCAAGCCGCCGGCCGAGCTGACCGAGCCGTTGCCGGTCGCGGCTGCGGCAACTCCCATGGGACCGAGCGGTGGCGCCCGTCCGCCCGCCGCGCCGCCCGCACCCTTCAAGCGCACCGCCGCGATGCCGGCAGTGCCACCGCCGGTGCCGGGCCAGGCCGGTGGCGGTGTGGCCCGTCCGCCGCCGCCGCCGGGCGGTGGCCTGCGCTCGACCCAGGGCGTCGGGGTGGTCCCGCCGGCCGCATCGGCGGCGGCGCTGGCGGCGTCGGCCGCGGTGGCCGCAGCGTCGGGCGCGTCGTCGTCGGCGGCGGTCGCGATCCCGGTGATCGACCACAAGGCCGATCTCAACTGGGACGACGACGAGCTCGAGACCCAGATCCACGACAACGCCGAGGAAGAGGCGGCGGCCCGCACGCGCAAGCAGGCGGCCGCGGCGGCGGGATCGGCGGCCGACGACATCGAGATCGCGGTCACCGCGCCCGAGCCCGATCGGTCGGCGCTGATCGGCGCCAGCGCGGGCTGGCCACCGCCGGGCGCGATCGGCCCGGGGCGCGCGGCCACCAGCGGCGCCAACGGCGCGGCGCCCACCAATGGTGCGCGCTCCCAGCCGACCCCGCCGGGCGGCATCGCCACCGGCACGGGCAGGGCGGTCATGCCGCTGGCCCTCGACCCGCGCGGGCCGATGATGTCGTCGGGCCCGATGGCGCCGATGCCGGGCCCGCCCGGCTCGTCGATGCGCTTCGACACCTCGTCGAGCTTTGGCTCCGGGCTGATCGCCCAGCGGCCGCGGTCGCGGGCGATGCTGTGGGCCGGCCTCGGCGGCGCCGCGCTGATCGGCGGCGCGATCGTGGTCGTGCTGGTGATGTCGGGCGGCGGCGAGAAGACCGCGGCGGCGCCCTCGGTGCCCGGCCCCGGCAGCGCGGCGGTCCCGACCGCGACCGGCGTCGGCAGCCTCGAGATCGTGGTGTCGCCGGCCGGCATCGCCAGCTGGCGGCTCGACGGCAACCACCAGGACACCCGGTTCCCGGTCAACATCAAGGATCTGGCCGCCGGCAAACACCAGATCGCGATCGACGCGCCGCCCGGCTTCATGAGCACGACCGAGGACGTCGAGGTCACGGCCAACGAGATCCGTAAGCTGCGGATCGACCTGGCGCCGCTCGACGTGGTCGCCGCGTTCGAGAGCACGCCGCCGGGCGCGCGGGTCGCGGTGCTGGTCGGCGGCAAGCGGATCGACGCCGGCATCACGCCGACCACCTACAAGATCGATCCGCGCGAGCGCTACGAGGTCGTCTTCGAGAAGGACGGCTACGTGTCGGTGACCCGGCCGCTCGCGCTGACCGGCGCGGCCGAGGAGAAGGTCGCGGTCGCGCTCGAGCGGGCCGCGGTCGCGGTGATCGATCACGACGGGCCCGACGGGCCGGCGACGACGCCCGACCGGACCCCGGGCGGCGTCGTCCACACCCCGGGCGGCGTCGTCCACACGCCCGGCGGCACCGGCGACAAGCCGCCCGGTGGGACCGGCGACAAGCCGCCCGGTGGTACCGGCGACAAGCCGCCTGGAGGGACCGGTGACAAGCCGCCTGGTGGCACCATCGATCGGCCGCCGCCGGTGGCCAAGGGCGAGGGCGTGCTGTCCCTCGGCGCCAAGCCGCCGTGCGAGATCTTCGTCGACGGTCGCAACACCGGCCTGCGGACGCCGCAGCGCGAGATGAAGCTGTCGGCCGGCAAGCACAAGATCACGCTGCTCAACAACGAGTTCGGCATCAAGGAGTCATTCAATGTCGACATCAAGGTCGACGAGCCGACCAAGATGGTGAAGGACTACTCCGCGCGCATCCCGCAGTAGCCGGACACCCGCTCGACCCTCTTCGCGCGCGGGAGTCCGCGCGCTGCTGACTCAGGCCCGGCCGACGGTCCTCATCGGGCCAGCCGATCGATCAGGGCCATGAACCCACCGGGTCATGGCCCGACGGGGTCGAGGGGCTCGAGCGGCGGGTCGGTGCCGATGAGGTCGCGATCGACCGCGAGGTCGTCGGGCGAGAACCAGGTCGGCAGCGGCGGGCCGACCAGCAGGTAGGCGGTCGGCGGCAGCTCGGGGCGCTCGTGGTCCCAGGCGTCCTGGAACCGGCGCGAGGCCACCGACAGCTCGTAGTCGATCGCGTCGGAGCTGGCCCCGGCGAGCTCGGCGGCCTTCTTGACCAGCTTGGCGCGGACCACGGGATCGCTGGTGTAGAGGATCAGCTCGCGCAGGTCGCGGATGGCCTGCTCGCGCTGGCCGAGCTTGGTCCGCAGGTGGGCGGCCAGCGTGCCCATGTTCTTGGGCGCGCCGGGCACGCGCACCGCGCGCTCGAGCCAGCGGGCGCCGGCGGTCTGCCAGGCCCGGGCCTTGGCCGGGTCGTCGGTGTGGAGGTCGGTGACGTAGATCTGGCCGGCGTACAGCGGGATCCGGTAGTCGGCGGGGAACTCACGGGCGCCGCGCTCGAGCACCGCGATGGCGCCGAGGTAGTCCTGCTCGCTCGCGCCGGTGCCCAGCGCCGACATCGCCAGCCCGCCCCACGCGTAGATCCGCTGGAAGCGCGGATCGAGCGCGACGATCGCGTCGACCAGCTGGCGGGTCGAGCTGGCCCGGTCGTCGTCGCCGCCGACGTAGCCGAGCACGCGGATCCACAGCAGGTCGGCGAGCGCCTCGCGATAGCCGAGCGACATGAACGGCGCAGCCCCCGCCGACGGCGCCCACGGCGGATCGAGGGTCGCGGGCCACTGCCGGCGGAGCTGGTTGGCATGGCCGCCTGCCACGTGCGCGCCGCCGGCGAGGGCCGCGGCGACCGCGAGCGCGGCGACGGTGGAAGACGAGGGCGCCATGCGGCAGCCGAGCATACCTGACCGGGTCGATCGCGATCGACGCGCGGACGGCGCCGAAAACGCCAAGGGTGCGAGCCTCGCGGCCCACACCCTCTCGGCGCGATCGGCAGAGGTTCCTGGGATGATCAGTCGGCGCGGGCCGGCTTGGTCAGGGCCGAGGTCGGCGAGCCGGTGGTGGCGTCGCCGTCGAGGGTGTACGTGACCGAGGTGCCGTCGCAGTCGAGGTCACCGATGGCCTCGGCCTTGAAGATGTTCGAGACCGCGGCGGTGTAGGTGTACTGGAAGTAGAACGGCTGGGTCATCTCGAAGCCGAGGGCGTCCCAGGCCGGGCGTCCGGCCCAGTCGGCCTGGACCACCGCGCACTTCTTCTTGGCCTGATTGCAGCAGGCGACGCCGGGGGTGGCGCCCTGGGCGGCCTGCGGGTAGCTGGTGTTCTCCGAGTACTCGCTGTCGGCGGCCTTGTTGATGGCGTTGAGGTTGAGCTCGGCCTCGGTGCGCTTGCCCTTCTTCATGTAGTCGAGGAACTTGGGGATGGCGACGGCGGCCAAGATGCCGATGATCGCGACGACGATCATGAGCTCGATGAGGGTGAAGCCACGCTCGGTCTTGTTGCGGAGGATGCGGTTCATGGGCGGTCTGCCTTTCGTTGCGCTGCCTGAGGAGTGGTGGCCGAGAACCACCCTCGGGTGGCGGCCGGTACGAAATGACGCTCCGGCCGGGCCCGGAGATGACAGTGGGCGAGCCAGTGTTTGCGAGTGATCAACCAGTGACTGGGCAGTGGGCGAGGGTGAACCCTGCCTGGCCCGCGACGACCGAGGCTGCATCACTCATGCCACCAACCCGCGGTAGCAAGTCCCGGAAATTCCCGAGATGGTCGGTGGGGCTGGCGATCGGAGCGACGTTTTTTGGCGCCATCGAGCCGAAAAACGTCACTCTATACGCGAGGTTAGGATCTCCTTAAGGTCGCGCTCGGTAGCGGAAATCTGGGTGCGCCACGATACGTTCCGTCGCCGCCCAGACGACTCCGACCGCAGCCCGACGTAGCGCGGGCGTCAATCGCCGACGGGTTCCAATGGCTCGATCGGAGGGTCGGTGCCGATGAAGTCGCGATCGTCGTTGGCGCGGCACCAGCGCGGCGATCGTGGAGCTGGAGGTGGATGGCGCCAACATAGCTGAAGCGGGCCCGAAAACGCCGAAGGTGCGAGCCTCCCGGCTCACACCCTCTGGTCGCGACCACCGGGTCGCGCAGCAGCGCTAGCAGATCAGTCGGCGCGGGCCGGCTTGGTCAGCGCCGAGGTCGGCGAGCCGGTGGTGGCGTCGCCATTCAGGGTGTAGGTGACCGAGACGCCGTCGCAGTCGAGGTCGCCGATGGCGGTGGCGACGAAGAGGTTCGAGGCCGCGCTGTTGTAGGTGTACTGGAAGTAGAACGGCTGGGTCATCTCGAAGCCGAGGGCGTCCCAGGCCGGGCGTCCGGCCCAGTCGGCCTGGACGACCGCGCACTTCTTCTTGGCCTGGTTGCAGCAGGCGACGCCGGGGGTGGCGCCCTGGGCGGCCTGCGGGTACGTGGTGTTCTCCGAGTACTCGCTGTCGGCGGCCTTGTTGATGGCGTTGAGGTTGAGCTCGGCCTCGGTCCGCTTGCCCTTCTTCATGTAGTCGAGGAACTTGGGGATGGCGACGGCGGCGAGGATGCCGATGATCGCGACGACGATCATGAGCTCGATGAGGGTGAAGCCACGCTGGGTCTTGTTGCGGAGGATGCGGTTCATGGGAGGTCTGCCTTTCGTTGCGCTGCCTGGGGGTGGTGGCCGAGAACCACCCAGGGGTGGCGGCCGGTGCGAAATGACGCTCCGGCCGGGGCCCGGAGTTGGAAATGGTCAGTCGGACGTACGGACTCAGTAGCCGTCGTTCTGCTTCTGGACCTTGGGGTCGCCGCTCCAGCTGAAGTAGTAGGAGTCGCGCGCGACCTTGCCGTCGAGGTTGCAGTGGGCGAGCAGGTAGTACCAATCGGTCGCGGGCGCCGCGACCAGGCCGAACTCGATGGCCTT
>JAYVSF010000178.1:0-6063 GCA_043775605.1 Myxococcales bacterium | reverse complement strand
CTGTCCGACCGGCAGAAGGCCCGGTTCGAGGCCATCGCCCGGCGTTACGGCGGCGCGGTCACCGAGACCGTCTACGCCCCGGCCTTCCCCGACTACTTGAAGCAGCAGCACGCCTACGCCGACATCTGGTTCGTCGACCTGCTCGAGTGGGAGATGGCCGGCGACCCGCTGGCGGTGGCCCAGGCCATCGTCGGCGATCTGCGCTATCCCAACGGCATCCGCCGGCGCGCGCTGGTGGTGATCCTCACCGTCGCCGACGCGGTGGCCAGCGGCGTGAGCGAGGCGACCGAGACCCTGGTGACCCTGGCCGAGCAGCTCGGCGAACTGCAGAGCTACGCCGCGCTGGCGCCGATCGAGAAGCTCTACCAGCACGCCCAGCCCGCGGTGCGGCGGGCCGCGGTCCGGGCCCTGCGCTTCCTCTACTTCAAGCGCGCGTTCGCGGTGGTGAAGAAGGCGCTGGTCGATCCCGACGTCACCGTGCGTGAGGCCGCGCTGATCGCGATCGCGGGCTTGCACTTCCCGCATGCGCTCGGGCCGCTGTCGCGCATCTATCAGGACGTCGTCGATCCCCGGGTCCGGGCCGCCGCGCTCGACGCGATCGGCAAGATCCAGACGGTCGAGGCCGGCGAGGTCCTGGTCGGCGTCCTGCGCCAGGAGAGCGGCGCGCTGCGTGACGCGGCCCGCGCGGCGCTGCTCACCCTCGACAACGCCGACATGGTGCCGATCCTGCGCCAGCACTACGAGGTCGAGTCCGACCCCGCGACCCGCGAGATCCTCGGCGAGATCCTCCGCCGCGCCTGATCAACCAGGACGCGGTGGTCGGGGCCGGATCGGGTTGGTCAGACAGGGGCGATTCTGACCAACCCCGTGAGGCCGGGAGCGGCGCGGCGATCGGGTCGGGTCTTCGCGCTACTTGATCGCGATCACCAGCGTCGTCGTGAAGCCCTCGCGCGGCCCCTTCAGCTCGGCCAGCGTTGCGAGTACCGCGGCCTTCACGCACGCCGCATCGGCGTCGGCGCCACCCGCGGCCTCGGCGGCGTAGCTATACTTGCCGGGCACATCGTCGTAGTCGCTGGCGAGGTACGTGAACTTGAACGTCAGCCGCGCGGACAGCTCGCGCTGCTCGCGCGCCGCGTAGGCCGCGTCCCAGCAGGCGACCAGCGCCGCCTTGACGTCGGCCTTGCCGAGCCGCTCGGCGATCGCCGGCCAGCTCTTGCCCTTGGGCGTCGGCTCGGCGGACACGCTGACCGCGAGGCTGCCGGCGTCGGGCTTGTTCGGCGCCCGGGTCAGGTAGAGATCCGCGAGCTGCGGCCGCGCGAGCTGCTTCGGATCGAAGCCGCTGCCGTCGAGCTCGGTCAACGAGCTCAGCGCCGCCGCGCGCAGCCGGCCGCCGGGCGGGACCGCCAGCAGGCAGCGGTGCAGCAAGCGCGCGGCCAGCTCGGCCTTGTCCTTTTGGCTGCGGGCGGCGACCAGCGCCTCGCCCGCCGCGCAGTCGAGGTCGGGCGGCACCGTCAGCTTCTCGCCCTCGTAGGCGGCCGAGGCCTCGGCGTACGCGGCGATCGCGCCCGCGGTGTCGCCGCCGGCCAGGGCCCGGGCGCCGCGCGCCGCCAGGTAGTCGCCGACCATCGACCGCACCTCGCGCGCGCAGGTCTGGTCGAGGCAGCGCAGGCCGTCGGCGCAATCGGCGGTGGCCGCGCACGACTCCAGCTCCTTCGACTGCCGCGCCGGCGCGATCGCGGCCGGCCCCGACGCGGTGGCCTTGCTCTCGCATCCGCCGGCGGCGAGCGCAGCGGTGGCCGCGAGGGTCCAGGCGATCACGGGACGAGGCAGCGGGGAGGGCATGCCGCCATCGTACCCGAACCGACGGATTCGGATTCGGATCTGGCCGCGGGCCGTGGTAGGGCAGGGGTCGCATGTCGGTCGACGACTCCACGCCCGCCGCGGCCCTCGGGCCCGACGCTTGCGATCTGCGCGCGCTGACCGTCGCGGAGGCCGAGGCGGCCGCGGTGGCGATCGGGCTGCCGAAGTTCCGCGGCGAGCAGGCGTGGCGCTGGGTCCACGCCAAGGGCGCCACCTCCTGGGACGAGATGACCAACATCGGGCCGCCGGTGCGGGCCCGGATGGCGGCGGCGATCCGGATCGGCACGCTGACCGTCGCCGAGGTCCAGACCTCGAAGGACGGTACCCGCAAGCTGCGGTTCATCACCCGCGACGGCTACTCGATCGAGAGCGTGCTCATCCCCGACGGCGACAAGACCACGCAGTGCATCTCGTCGCAGGTCGGCTGCGCGGTCGATTGCCAGTTCTGCGCCACCGCCAAGCTCGGGCTGACCCGCAACCTCGACGCCGGCGAGATCGCCGATCAGGTGTACCGGGCGCGCGCGCTGCTGGCCCAGGTCGAGCCCGAGCGCCGCATCGGCAACCTGGTCTACATGGGCATGGGCGAGCCGCTGCACAACTACGATCACGTGGTGCGCTCGCTGCGCATCCTCACCGACGACCGCGGGCTCGGCCTGTCGCAGCGCCGGATCACGGTGTCGACCGCCGGCCTGGTGCCGCGGCTCGAGAAGCTCGGGCTCGAGGACGTCCGCCCGAACCTGGCGGTGTCGCTCAACGCGGCGTCGGACGCGATCCGCGATCGGATCATGCCGATCAACCGCAAGTGGAACATCGGCAAGCTGCTGGCCGCGCTGCGGGCGTACCCGCTCGAGCACCGGCGGCGGGTGACCTTCGAGTACGTGCTGCTGGCCGGGGTCAACGACAGCCTCACCGACGCTGGTCAGCTCGCGAAGCTGCTGCGCGGCGTGAAGTGCAAGGTCAACTTGATCCCGTTCAACCCGCACCCCGAGGCGGCGTTCGAGCGGCCGGCGCCCGAGGTCATCGACGCCTTCCAGGCCGAGTGCAAGCGGCAGGGCCTGCCGACCTACCTGCGGACCCCGCGCGGCGACGACATCGACGCCGCCTGCGGCCAGCTCGCCAACCGCTCCAACGGCGAGCTGCTGGTCCCGCTGCGGCGCCGGCCGGGCACCGTCGCGCTGCCGCCGGTGCCGGTCCTGGACTAGCGGGCGGGCGGCGTCACCTTGCTCACGTCGCTCGGGCTCCGGGTCCGGCGTGCGCGCTGGTACGGCCTCGTGGCCGCGCTCGCGGTCGTCGTCGTCGCGCTCACCTACGTCTGGGCGATGGCGCCCTGGTCCGAGCTCGCCAGCAAGATCATCGCCGAGTAGCCCCATCGGCGCGCTGGTCGGCGCGCATCCGGAAGCACACCCAGCCCTCGCGGACCACGTCGGCCAGCTCGGGTGGCACGGGATCGGGCGTGTCGTGACGAAGCCGGCGCAGCTCGAACAGCGCGTGCTCGATCGAATCGTCGACCGTCGCCTCGCCGCTCGAGGTCTTCAGCACGGTGTCGGTGATCTCGTCGTCGTCGTCGAGGCGGACGCAGGCCAGCGCCGGATCAGGGTGGACGTCGAGGTCCGGGAATTCCCAGCCCGCGGCCATCTCGGTCATGAGCCGCTGCAGGTAGGGATGGTGGAGGTCCGCGTCGGTGAACTTCTCCGGCGGCGGCGGTGCCATCATCCTCGCCGCGGCCGGCGGCGCAGGCGCCATCGCCTCGGGCTGCGCGAGGTCCGGTGCCTTGTGAGCCCGCGGCGCGCCACCGCACGCCGCCAGCGCCAGCGCGAACGCGAACGCGAACGCGAAGGCGAACGCGAAGGCCAGCGGCGACGGTGACTTGCCCACGCGCGATCTCGCTCAGCGGCCGAGGGCGGTCAGCTCGGCGGTCGAGAAGAAGAAGGCGATCTCCTCCTTCGCGGTCTCGGGCGCGTCCGAACCGTGGACGGCGTTGCGCTCGATGTTGGTGGCGAACTCCTTGCGGATGGTGCCGGCGTCGGCCTTCTCCGGGTTGGTCGCGCCCATCACCTCGCGGTTCTTCAGCACCGCGTTCTCGCCCTCGAGCACCTGCACCACCACCGGGCCCTCGGTCATGAACTTGACCAGGTCGTTGTAGAAGCCGCGCTCGCGGTGGACCGCGTAGAACGCCTTGGCCTGGACCTCGCTGAGGCGGACCATCTTGGAGGCGACGATGCGGAGGCCGGCGCCCTCGAGCTTGGCGGTGACCCCGCCGATCGTGTTGTTGGCGACGGCGTCGGGCTTGATGATCGAGAAGGTGCGTTCGATGGCCATGATTGGCGCGGACGCTACGCGAAGCCGCCCCCTGGTTCAAGGCCCCGACCGGACGCACCGGGCCGCGGTTCGACCGGTGGCGCCGATGGTGCGCCCCCGGTGTGGACCCGACCGCGACGCGCGCGTTGAATAGTGTGGTGATCGTCCCGTCCAAGGCCGCGCCCTGACCCGCTCGATCCTCATCGCCGCGTTCGCCGCCGGCGCCGCGTGCGCAGGCCCGGCGCCGCGCCCGGCCCAACCGCTCGACCCGCCGACTGCGCCGTCACCGCCGTCCCCCGACGCCGCGCCCGCACCCGAGCCCGACGCGGCGAGTGGGTTGACCGAGATCGTGGTGTCGCCGCTGGCTGCCGACGATTTTCGCGCCCTGGTGCTGCCGCGGGCGCTGGTGATGGTGAGCGCGAGCCCGGCGTCGACGAAGTGCCTGAGCGCGACCGCCGAGGCTGCGGTCCGCGCCCGTGAGGCCAGGCGCGCGGCGGCCGCCGCCGACGCCGCGATCCGCGCACGCGGGCTGACGCCGCTGACCGTCGGCCTCGGCTACGGCCAGGGTGCGGTCCGGCAAGTCAGCCGCGGCCCGAACGGGGAGCGCTGGATGTACTGGATCGCGGACGAGGGCTGCACGGCCACCCCGCCGACGGTCGCGATGACCGCGGATCACCGGATCGTGGGGGTCGCCCTGAACTACACGGTGCGACGCACGCGCACGCTCTCGGCGTGCTCGCAAAGTTGCAATGGCTCGTGTGGTGCAGCGCAGCAGTTCCAGTGGGTGGTCGAGGTCCCCGCGGACGCCGTTGCATCGAAGAACGACGAGCAAGTCGAGGTCGCGATGGACGTGCAGGTCGAGGTGGTCCTGCCGCGCGCCGATCCCATGGCCTGCGCGATGCCGTGACCGCGGCCGCCCGCCGATCGCGGCCAGCCGTGGGCACCTCGCGGGTGACGGCGCAACTGGTTCAAGATGCCGGCGGGCCGGCGAGCGACTCGCGAAAGCGCCATACGGCCTGGGCCTGCTCGGCGCGGGGCGTGGCGGCGACGATCTCGGCCGTGCGATGCAGGTCGAGGTCGGGCAGGAACCGGCTGCGCTCGAGCGGCTGGTAGCCGCCGGCCTCGAGCCCGAAGAGCCGGAACCGGGCGTCGACCCAGAACTTCCAGAACAGCTCGACCGGCTCGGTCGCTGGCATCGCCGGCAACGTCGACACCGACAAGTTCAACGGCGACCGCGCGGCGCTGCTGGACTTCGCCCACGCGTCGTCGGTGAGCTGCGGCGACGGCCAGTGCAGCGCCAGCGAGAGCAACGACTCGTGCGCGGTCGACTGTCCGCCGTGTGGCGTGATCGCCGCCGACGGTGGCGTCATCGACGACGGCGACGCCTGCTTCGATGACGGCGGCAACCCGACCTACCTGCGCGCGGTCGACGGCGCCGGCTTCGAGGGCGACCTGGTCTGGACCCACACCACCAGCGACCCGAACGAGGCCAACTTTGGCGAGTGGACGCTCGACCTGGCGGAGGCCGGCCGGTACCGGGTCGAGGTCTACACCCCGGCGGCCTACGCCCGGTCGACCGCGGCGACCTACCAGGTCCGCCACGCCGGGATGGTCGACGAGTTCACGATCGACCAGACCGCGGCCGACGGCTGGCAGCCGCTCGGCGACCTCCAGTTGGCGGCCGGGGGCCATCAGTCGATCCACGTCGGCGACAACACCGGTGAGCCGCTCGCGGGCAACGTCCAGCTGGTGTTCGACGCCGTCCGCCTGACCCGCCTCGACGGCGCGGTGGTGCCCGATCCCGACCCGCAGCCCGACCCCGATCCGACCACCGACCCGAGCGGCGCGACCAGCGGCGGCTGCGCGGCCGGCGGTGGCGGCGCGGGCCTCGCGCCCGGCCTCGGC
>JAYVSF010000177.1:0-3710 GCA_043775605.1 Myxococcales bacterium | reverse complement strand
GCAGATTTATCACCCCCATATTGACAGGAAGGTGACGTACGCACACCTCGCTACCTTTGTCCTTTGTCGTGATGGTGGGGGAGCAAGTCAAACGTGGGCAAGGTCGTGCGGGGTCATCGTGATCTCGACCCGGTAGGCGCCGACCCGGTCGAGCGCCACCGACAAGGTCGGGCCGGTGCCGGCCGCGACCTCGTGGACCCCGGCGGCGTCGATGCGCACGATGCGGGCGGTGATGGTCGGGGCCGGCAGCATGGGCGACAGGTCGAGCACGGTCGGCACCGTGACGGTGAGCTGCGCGCCGCGGTCGACGCCGAGGGTGTCGCCCAGCTCCCAGGTGGTGGCGCCGGCGTCGGCGTCGGCGTGGACGTCGAAGCCGACCGGGGTGCCGAGCAGCTCGAACGCCACGAACATCCGGCCGCCGCGGACCGCGTCCTCGACCTGCGCCGGGTCGGTCGGATTCGCGACCAGCGCGACGTTGGCGAACCAGCGCAGCAGTCGCCGGTACGAGTCGCCGCGCTCACCGTCCTTGAGCGTGATCGGCAGCGTGTTCTCGTGGGCGTCGGTGCCGGCCGAGCCGGCGACGTGTAGGCCCATCGCCAGCAGCTCGTTCCAGCGGGTCAGCGCCGGCGTCGACGGCTCGACGAACGACAGCAGCGCGAGGTCGGGCTCGGGACCGTTGGCGTCCATGCCGGCGAAGTCGAGGGCGGCGGTGATCGCGCCGTCCTCGGACAGACCGAGGAAGTCGCGGCGGATGTCGGGGTCGAGGTTGGCGTGGAGGTTGTAGATCTCGATGCCGTCGGGCGCGAGGGTGACGAGCTGCGCGGTGGTGCGCTGTTCGGTGTGGGCGATCCAGACCGTGGCGCCGGCGTCGCGGAACGCGGTCACCGCCTCGGGAGTGTCGGCGTTGTAGATCGCGTGGCGCTCGGCGACGGTGCCGGTGACGTGGCGGTCGAGCATGATCGGCATGATCGGGTTCTCGCTGCCGACCGTGATCAGGACCTTGTGGCCGTCGGGACAGGCCAGGCGCGAGGCGATCGGGTTGCCACCGGCGTCGCGCACCAGCACGTCCTGGCCGCGGACCAGGAACAGCTTGTCGAAGTCCTCGTCGGCCATCGACGCGTCGTGATCGCTGACCGCGGCGAAGTCGATCTGGTCGGTGCACAGCGCGGTCCGCAGGTGGCCGAGGCACTGCTCGTCGGGGACGCCGCCCGGGCGCGGGTTGCCGTCGCAGGCGTCGTGCGAGTAGGGCGAGTGGAGGTGGATGATGCCGCGGGCCGGGGTCAGGCCGCGGCGCACGCCCATCGCGCTCGCTGGCGGCAGCCCGGGCTTCCAGGCCGGCAACGGGGTGGCGTCGGGCGGAGCCGCGCCGTCGTCGCCGCACGCGGCCAGCAGCAGGGCGAGCGCGAGCCCGCGCCCGAGGAGATGTGCGACGCGCGCTGTACCGGCCGGGACCATGGGGGCGAGCCTACTCGACGTCGGCCGCGGTGGTGATCGCGATCGTGCGAGTCCGGCCCGCCGCCCGATCAGGCCGGGATGGTTTCCCGTCGCCCGGCGGTGGGGTAGGGTCCCCCCGATGTCGACCCGGATCGTTCGCGAGTATCACTTCGAGGCGGCGCACTTCCTGCCTCGGGTCGTGCCCGGCCACAAGTGCGCGCGCATGCACGGCCACAGCTACCGCGTGGTCGTCACCGTCGAGGGCGAGCCCGATCCCCACTTCGGCTGGGTGCTCGACTTCGGCGATCTCGACGGCCACGTGCTGCCGCTGATCGACGGCCTCGACCACCGCGTGCTCAACGACCAGCCCGGGCTCGACAACCCGACCAGCGAGCTGCTCGCGGCCTGGCTGTGGCACCGGATCAAGCCGCTGGTGCCCGGGCTCGCCGAGCTCGAGGTGTCGGAGACGCCGTCGTCGCGCTGCATCTACCGGGGCGCGTGACGTGACCCGGCGGCTGCGCCTGGTCACCCTCAACCTGTGGGGGACCGAGCCGCCGCTCGACCGGCGCCTGGCCCTGGCCGCGCGCCAGTTGATCGCCCTCGATCCCGACGTCGTGACCCTGCAGGAGGTCCGGCCGCTCGCGCCCGAGACCGGTCGACTGCCGACGACGGCCCACTGGCTGGCCGCGCGGCTGGGCGCGACCGCGCTGTACGTGCCGTCCATGCGCTGGGCCGACGGCGCGTTCGGCCCCGGCACCCGTGCCGGCGAGGAGGGCCTCGCGATCATCAGCCGGCTGCCAATCGTCGAGCGGCGCGCGCTGCGGTTGCCCGAGGCCCGCCCAACCGAGGCCCGCCTGCTGCTGTCGGCCCGGCTCGCCACCGGCGCCGGCCCGATCTGGGTCCACACCACCCATCTGCACTACCGCCTCGACGACGGCGCGGCGCGGGCGGCGCAGGTGATCGCCATCGATCAGGCGATCCGCGACTGCGGCCGCGGCAACGACGACCCGCCGCAGGTGCTGGCCGGCGACTTCAACGCCACCCCCGACGCCGACGAGCTGCGGTTCCTGCGCGGCCTGACCTCGCTGGCTGGCCGCCGCGCCCACTTCCAGGACGCGTGGCAGCGCTGTCACGACGAGCCCGGGTGCCACGACGGGCCCGCCGCCGGCATCACCTGGTCGTCCGACAACCACCACACCCGGCCGCTGCGCTCGCTGGATCTCGATCGCCGGATCGATCACGTCTACGTCACCACCCGCAAGAAGGATGGCCGCGGCACCGTGCTCGGCTGCGAGGTCGCGCTCACCGAGCGCGAGGGCGACGGCGCCGACGCGATCTGCGCCAGCGACCACTACGGCGTGCTGGCCGACGTCCAGATCGAGGCCGGCTGAGCGAGCCTTGGCGAGCGGGCCGTCAGTCACCCGCGCTCGGCGACGGCGGGCGCGGCCCGGTGAGCGGCGTCAGCTCGAAGGTGAAGTGGAGGCCCACCGGGTTGGTGAAGGTGCCGGCCGAGAACCCGGTGGCGCTGCGGTGGGCTGTGTAGATCGCGTAGCCGTCGTTGACCTTGATGACCAGGGTGCCGCCGGCGAGCTGCCAGCGCGCGTCGTCGTAGAGGTTTCCGTTGCCGTAGTGGTACGACGCGGTACCACCGCGGTGGAGCTCGAAGGTGTCGATCTCGCACGCGTAGCCGGTGCAGCTCAGCGCCCACCGGGTTTCGTCGACGACCACGGCGGTGGTCGGCGCCCCGCTCGGGATGCTGCGTAGCGCCGGCTTCGGCGGGGCGGGGTGCGCACAGCCGGCGAGGGCGAGCGCGGCGACTGCGACTGCGACTGTGGCTGCGCGGACGAGCACGCGCCGAGGATACCCCCGCGGTCGCGCTCAGGACTTCGGCAGCGCGGCCTCGATCGCGGCGATCACCGTCGGATCGTCGGGCTTGGTCTTGGGCGCGAAGCGGGTGATCTGCGAGCCGTCGGCCGAGATCACGAACTTCTCGAAGTTCCAGCGGATGTCACCCTTGTAGCCGGTGGCGTCGGCGAGCGCGTTGAGGCGCTGGTAGAGCGGGTGGCTGCCGGAGCCGTTGACGTCGGTCTTCTCCATGATCGGGAAGGTCACGCCGTACTTGGTGCTGCAGAACTGGTGGATCTCCTCGGCGGTGCCGGGCTCCTGGCCGCCGAACTGGTTGCAGGGGAAGCCGACGACGGTGAACCCGTCCTTGGCGTACTTCTCCTGCAGCGCCTCGAGCGCGGCGTACTGCGGGGTGTTCCCGCACTGCGACG
>JAYVSF010000176.1:0-6613 GCA_043775605.1 Myxococcales bacterium | reverse complement strand
CGGGCGCGGCTCGAGGACCCGATGCTGGCCCTTCGTCACGCCACTGGGCTGGTGGTCATCGACGAGGTGCAGCGCGAGCCGCGCCTGTACGAGATCCTTCGCGTCCTGGCCGATCGCCCTCGCGGCGCTCGCTTCCTGCTGCTCGGCAGCGCGAGCCCCGACCTCGTGCGTGGCACCTCGGAGACGCTCGCCGGGCGGATCGAGTACCTCCCGCTCGCCGGCGTCACGCTGGGTGAGGTCGGGGCGTCGGCCTGGCCTCGCCTGTGGCTGCGCGGCGGTTTTCCCCGCTCTTTCACGTCGGCGAGCGACGCCGACAGCGACGCATGGCGTCGCAGCTTCGTCCGCACGTTCCTCGAGCGCGACCTGGCGCAGCTCGCCCTCGGCGTACCGACGGGCACGCTCGAGCGCTTCTGGTCGATGCTCGCCCACTGGCATGGCCAGATCTTCAACGCGTCGGAGCTGGGCCGATCGCTCGGGGTCAGCGACTCCTCGGTGCGTCGCTACCTTGACCTGCTGACCGGCACGTTCGTCGTGCGCGTGCTGCGGCCGTGGCACGAGAACCTGGCCAAGCGCCAGGTCAAGTCGCCGAAGGTCTTCATCGCCGACTCCGGGCTGCTCCACAGCCTGCTCGGGATCGCGCAGCGGCACGATCTCGAGCGTCATCCGAAGGTGGGAGCGTCGTGGGAGGGCTTCGCCCTCGAGCAGATCGTCGCCCACACCGGCGCTCGGCCAGAGGAGGTCTACTTCTGGGCCACCCACCAGGGGGCCGAGCTCGATCTGCTCGTGGTCCGCGGCGTCCACCGTCGAGGTTACGAGCTCAAGCGCGCCGACGCGCCCCGCCTGACGCCGTCGATGCGGATCGCTCACGCCGAGCTGAAGCTCGAGTCACTCGACGTCGTCTATCCCGGCGACGACATCTATCCCCTCGCCGACGGGATCCGCGCGGTTGGCATCACGCGCCTCGACGCGCTCACCCCATTCTGAGCCAGCTGACCGGCGGGTCAGTTGATCGTGTAGGTCAGCGTGAACGGGCCGCACTGCGCCTGGTAGCCGTCGACGATCAGCCAGAACAGGCCGGGGCCGACGGCGCTGCCGCCGGTGAACGACGACTGCAGGCCGTTGCCGCAACCGGCCGCGTCGTCGCTGCACGCGAGATCACCGGCGGCGCCGGCCTTGCGGAGGTAGACCACCGAGTCGTGGGCGGTGCCGGTGCAGGTGCTGGCGGCGACGGTCTTCGTGGTCGCCGGGCAGGTCAGGAAGTAGTAGCCGGCATCGGCGGCGGTCGAGGTCGGCTGGCAGGTGCCGGTGGTGGCGTTGGTGCCGATGCACGAGGTGCCGGTCTGGCTGCCGCTGGCGGCGGCGATCGCGGTGCCGGGGCGGCCGCCGCGGGCGAAGTTGAGGATCAGGGCGCCGGTGGTCTGCGCGCTCGAGAACTGGTCGACCACCAGGCAGTAGCTGCCGGCGGTGAGCTGGACCGCGCCCTGCGACTGGAGCACGGTGCACTGGTCGTCGAAGCAGGTCGGGGTCGGCGCCGCCGCGGTGCACAGCCCCGGATAGATGCGGATCACCGAGTCGAAGTTCGAGCCGAAGGTGTCGGCGTAGACCACCTCGGCCGCCGGCAACGTGAACTTGTAGAACACGTCGCGGCCGCCGGCGATGCCGCAGCTGAGGCCGCCGTTGTCCTGATCGTTGTTGGCGGCGGCGAGGTCGACGGTGAAGGTGCCGCCGTTGCTGATGTCGACCGGCGACGTCGGGCGATCGTTGACCGGGCAGGTGACGTCGGGGCCGTTGCAGTCCTGATCGATGCCGTCGCCGCAGACCTCGGGCGTCGGGGTGCCGGCGACGGCGTTGCACGTGACGCCCAGGCCGTTGGCGCTGCAGACGTTGACGCCGGTGCGGGCGCAGCCGAACGCGCCCGAGGTGCAGGCCGCGCCGACCGCGAAGCCGTTGTCGATGCCGCCGATGCAGTCGTCATCCGCGCCGTTGCACAGCTCGACGGTCGACGAGGTGTTGTCCGAGCAGACCGTGACGCCGCCCGCGCCGCACGCGATCACGCCCTCGATGCAGGCGTCGGTGTCGGCGCCGTCGCACGGGTTGCCGAGGCCGAGGCCGTCGTCGACGCCGTTCTTGCAATCGTCGTCGAGGCCGTTGCACAGCTCGACGTTGTTGCCGGTGGTGTCCGAGCAGGTCGTGCCGCCGGCCATGCTGCACACCACGGCGCCCTCGTTGCACAGGTCCGTGTCGGGGCCGTCGCACGGCCCGCCCAGCGCGAAGCCCTCGTCGGTGGCCTGGTCGCAGTCGTCGTTGAGGCCGTTGCAGACCTCGACGTTGTCGCTGGTGGTGTCGGTGCAGGCGACGCCGCCGGTCGGCGTGCACGCGAACGTGCCCTCGAGGCAGAGGTCGCTGTCGGCGCCGTCGCACATCGTGCCAACCTGGAAGCCATCGTCGACGGCGGTGTTGCAGTCGTCGTCCTTGCCGTTGCAGACCTCGGGGGTGGACGCGCCGGCCACGGCGTCGCACTCGACCCCGCTACCGTCGGCGGTGCAGCGCAGGTGCCCGGTGCGGGCGCACTCGCCGATGCCAGTGGTGCACTCGTTGCCGACCGTGGGGAAGTCCTCGTCGCGGTTGCCGTCGCAGTCGTCGTCCTGACCGTTGCACAGCTCGGCCCGCGGCGAGCAGGCGTCGGTGCGCGGCGGCCCGTCGAGGCCGGCGTCGGTCGGGGCGTCGGCGCCGCCGTCGGCCGGGCGGTAGTCCGAGCTGGCGCAAGCGGCCAGGGCCGCGGTCAGAAGAAGGACGAGCCAGCGAGACATCAGCGCCACTCTACACGCCACCGCCGGACCGATCACGGATTTCACGGCGGCCGGGCGGTCGCGGCAGGCGTCCGGGTGACCGGGGTCGCAGCGGGCGGGGCCGTGCTACCACTCGGCCATGAGCACCGACGACGAGCCCCGCAAGCTGCCCGTAGTCGGCGGCCCCGCCGCCCCCCTCGATCTCACCGCCGACGAGCTCGAGGACGGCATCCGCCGGCTCAAGGCCGAGCGCAACGCCGTGATCCTGGCCCACTACTCCCAGGAGTCGGAGATCCAGGACCTGGCCGACTTCGTCGGCGACTCGCTCCAGCTCAGCCAGGCCGCGGCCCGGACCGAGGCCGACGTCATCGCGTTCTGCGGCGTCCACTTCATGGCCGAGACCGCCAAGATCCTCAACCCCGGCAAGATCGTGGTGGTGCCCGACCTCGAGGCCGGGTGCTCGCTGGCCGACGGCTGCCCGGCACCGGTGTTCGCGCGCTGGCTCGAGGGCTACCCCGGGCACACCGTGGTCACGTACATCAACTGCTCGGCCGAGGTGAAGGCGCTGTCCGACGTCATCTGCACCTCGTCGAACGCGGTCAAGATCGTGAAGGCGCTCGGCGAGCAACCGATCGTGTTCGCGCCCGACCGCCACCTCGGGGCGTTCGTGAAGCAGCAGACCGGCCGCGACGACCTGGTGCTGTGGCAGGGCACCTGCATCGTCCACGAGACGTTCAGCGAGCGCCGGCTGCTCGCGCTGATGGCGGCCCACCCCGACGCCGAGGTGATCGCCCACCCCGAGTGCCACGAGGGCATCCTCCGCCACGCCAGCCACATCGCGTCGACGTCGGGGCTGATCGGCTACGCCAAGGCCAGCCCGACCCAGACGTTCATCGTCGCCACCGAGGCTGGCATCCTGCACAAGATGGCGGCCGAGGCGCCCGGCAAGACCCTCATCCCGGCCCCGCCCGAGGACGAGAGCTGCGCGTGCAACCTGTGCCCGCACATGCGGCGCAACACGCTCGAGAAGCTGTACCTGGCGCTGCGCGATCTGACGCCGCAGGTCGACGTGCCCGAGCCGGTGCGGGTGCGGGCGCTCAAGCCGATCGAGCGCATGCTGGCGATGAGCGCGTAGGCGTGCGCGCGGTCGCGATCGCGCTGGCCGCGTTGATCGGGTGCTCCAGCCGCGGTCAGCCGCCGCGCGTCGTCGGCGAAACCCACGGCTCGGATTCGGGTTCGGATTCGGGTTCGGGCGCGGCCCTGGTCGTCCGAATTCCGGACACCACCTTGCAGCTGATCGTCGCGATCACCGCCGACTGGAACACCACGACCGCGAAGGTCCGGCTGTGGCAGCGCCCGAGCGCCGACGCACCCTGGCAGCCGGTCGGCGATGCCTGGCCGGCCGTGATCGGGCGCCACGGCCTGGCCTGGGGTCGGGGCGTCCACGGCGACGGTCCGCCCGCCGGCCGCGACGGCCCGCGCAAGGTCGAGGGCGACGGCAAGAGCCCGGCCGGCCTGTTCGCGCTCGGGCCGAGCTTCGGCTATGACCCGGCGCCTCCGCGCGGCGCCCGCCTGCCCTACACGATGGCGACCGCGACCTGGCGCTGCGTCGACGATCCGGCCTCGCGCTTCTATAACCACTTGCTGGACGAGACCACGGTCACCCCCGACTGGACCTCGCACGAGGACCTGCGCCGCGACGACGAGCTGTATCGCTGGCTGATCGAGGTCGAGCACAACCACGACGGCCGCCCGGGCGCAGGTAGCTGCATCTTCCTCCACGTCTGGAGCGGCCCCGACACCGGCACCGCCGGCTGCACCGCGATGGACGAGAGCCGGCTCACCGCGCTGCTCGGTCGCCTCGACCCGGCGGCCCGACCGATGTTCGTGCTGCTCACCGCCGCCGACGACGCCGCGCTGGCCGGACCGTGGGGGCTGCCGCCGCCCTGACCTGATTGACCTGTCGCGCCGCGGTGGTGGGACGCCACCCTGCTGGCGAGGATTCACCGCCGGCGAATGATCCGACCACGCCACGATCGTGGGGTTGGCGGCGTCGCCGGGGTGGCCCGCGGCTTGCTGTTCCCGGTCGCGATGTCTCACGGGCTGTCTGGTCGCGCGATCCTGGTCACGCTGTCCCTGTCCTCGGTCGTCGCTGGCTGCACGCGGCTCAACCACCCGACCCCGGGCGACCGCGCGCCCGAGGTCCTGGCCCAGCCCGCGCGCCCCGCCGGCGGCGCCGGCCCCTGGCGGGTGATCGCGTACAACATCCACGGCGTCGACGGCGTGCGGCTGGCCGACTCGATCGCCGGCACCCCCGGCCTGCGCGACGCCGACGTCCTCATGCTGTCCGAGGTCCACGCCCACGGCCCGTGCAGCGAGGCGTGCGTGGCCGGCGCCCGGCTCGGCATGGCCTCGGCCTACGCCCCCGGCCACCACCAGGACCGCGGCACCGAGGGCGTCGCGATCCTCAGCCGCTGGCCGCTCACCGACGTCGAGGTGATCGGGCTGCCCTACCACGACGTCGTCGTCAACTCGGCGCGCCGGGTGGCAATCGCGGCGACGGTGATGACCGCCGAGGGCCCGGTGCGGATCTACGCGGTCCACCTCGACAACCGGATCACGCCGGACCAGCGGGTCGCGCAGCTCGCGCCGGTGCTGGCGCGGACCCGGGCCTGGCCCGGCCCGATCGTGCTCGGCGGCGACTTCAACACCAGCCCGTTCTCGTGGCTGGGCAGCGTCGTGCCCCTGCCCACCGGCCGCCAGTGCGACGCGGTCGAGGCCGCGGTCCGCCGGGCCGGGCTGACCACGCCGGTGACCGCGAGCGGCGCGACCAGCGCGTGGCTCGACATGCGGCTCGACGCCATCTACACCCGCGGCGTCGCGGTCCGCCAGTTCGGGGTCAGTCGCGATGTCCGGATCTCGGACCATCTGCCGCTGTGGGCCGACGTCGAGGTCGGGCTCGACGACGTCGTCGGCGCCCACACGCTGTGATTCTGCTTGACCCGCCGTCCCTGCGCCGGCTCGCCGACGTCAAGGACGAGGTCTCTCGATCCCGCACACGTATCCGGATCATGCTGCGGGGTTAGACGTGGCCGTCGACGTGATCGTGATCGTTGACGGCGACGGCACGGCGATGTGGCCGATCTGGGCGTGCGCGTGGAGCGGCACCGACGTCACGCCGTGAAGAGAGTCGACCACGTCGCCGTCGCCGTCGCCGTCCAGGTCCAGGTCAACGACCACGTCAACGCCAACGCACGCCCACGTCCACGTTGCGCCCGCGAAGTGGCCGCCGAGGTCCACCGCCGGCGCGCGCCCGAGCTGGTGTTCCGGGTCCAGGGTCGGTCGCCCGACCCCATGACCTGACCCGGCCCGAGCACGGTCACGCAGGCGGTCGCCCCCGGGCGGCCGTCGGCGTTTTCGGCCGCCTTTTCCGGCGCGCCGGGCCGGCCCGGGCGAAGATGGGGCCCATGTGGAAGACGATCCTGGTCCCTCACGACTTCTCGGCCGGCGCCGGCCGCGCCGCCCAGCTCGCCCACGACCTCGCCAAGGTCCACGGCGGGCGGCTGGTGTTCCTCCACGTCGCCGAGCTGCCGCCGCTGCTCACCTCCGGCGCCGCGATCATCCCCGACCAGGGTGGCGCGCCAATCTCCGTCGGTGAGTACGCGCTGGGCGCGGCCCGCGAGCGCCTGGCCGAGCTCGCGATCGAGTTCGCCACCGATGGCATCGAGACCTCGACCGAGGCGGTGCTCGGTCACCCCGGCGCCGAGATCACCACGGTCGCCGAGCGGATCGGGGCCGACGTCATCGTGCTCGGGACCCACGGC
>JAYVSF010000175.1:0-5587 GCA_043775605.1 Myxococcales bacterium | reverse complement strand
CCCCGAGTGCCGCAACACCAAGGAGGTCGTCAAGAACCTCGACGGCACCTACGAGATCGTGCCGGCCCAGACCACCGACGAGGTCTGCGAGACCTGCGGTGCGCCGATGACGATCAAGCGCGGTCGGTTCGGCAGCTTTCTGGCCTGCACCCGCTACCCCGACTGCAAGACCACCAAGCCGATCTCGCTCGGCGTGAAGTGTCCGAAGGAGGGCTGCGGTGGCTTTCTGGCCGAGAAGCGGTCGCGGCGCGGCAAGCCGTTCTACGGCTGCTCGAACTGGAAGAAGAAGGAGTGCGACTTCGTGTCGTGGGACAAGCCCATCCCGCAGCCGTGCCCGGCCTGCCAGGCCAAGTTCGTGGTCAAGAAGGAGAACAAGCGTGGCGTCACCCTGCGCTGCATGACCTGCGACTGGCGCAGCGGCGCGGTCGACGACGAGGAGCCGGCCGCGGCCTAGCCCGTCGTGGCGAGGGCCGGGGCCTGGCTACGGCGCGGGGATGCAGGCCGGCGGCGCGCACGTGCGCGAGGCCTCGAACCCGTACGAGGTGAACGGCAGGTTGCCGACCTCGGTGAGGCCGTGGGCCACGGCGCGGAGCGCGCGGCGCGGTCGACCGCCGCCGCCGAGCAGGCGATCGAACACAGCCTGGCCGTCGAGCGAGACGCCGACGAACAGGTGCTGCGACGGCACCGCCATGTCGTCGGGCAGCGGCGCCGGCCGGTACTTGTCGCTGCGGAAGCCGACCACAAGGTCGACGTAGCGCAGCGGCGCGGCCCAGCGCTGGTCGTCGAGCGAGTGGAGGGCGCCGAGGTGGAGCGCGAGCAGGTAGGTCTGGCCCGAGTAGTCCTCGGCGACGTTGACCTTCTTGAGATCGAGCGTGGGATCGCGGCCGGGGTCGCCGCGTAGCACCGAGCGGTACTCCGTGCTCGGCCAGTACTCGACCCGGTAGTCGAACAGCTCGTCGGCGCGCGGCGACGACTCGAGCACGGCGGCGGCGGCCGCGCCCAGCAGATCGGCGCCGAGGTCGCCGAACGAGAACTCGTAGTAGAAGCCGTCCTCGTACTCGACCGCCGTGAACAGGAGGGCCGACATGCCGGCGCCGATCACCGCCGCCTGGCGCGGGCTCCAGCCGTCGAGCTTGAGGATCTGGCTCGACATCCGGGCCACGGACATCGTCGCCCATGCGTGGCCGAGCTTGTCCGCGCCGCCGGCGTAGGCGCTGGCCTCGAACAGGCCGTCGCCGCCGAGCTTCCAGGCGTGGTTGGGGGGGTGGTCCTGGTACCAGGCGAACCAGGCCCAGGTCGAGAACCCGGCGTAGAGCCCGCCGAGCGTGGCGAGCGTGAGCGCACGGTGGTGCGCAGGCGCGCGGTCGGGACTGGGCACCGACAGCGCGTCGAGGTCGGGCGTGTCCGACGCGGGCTCGGCCGTGGCGACGCGGTCGTCGGCCCGCGCGGCCGACGCGGAAGTGGCGAGGAGCGCGGCGATCAGGACCGAGGAGCTGATGCGCATCATGCCCTCCCTCTGAGCATCGTTCGTGCCGGTTCGAGGTCCGACCGCAAGCCCGCATGGTCCTTGAGCCGGCGTCGGCCGAGCCGCGTCGCCGCGGTCAAGGCTCTGACAGGCGCGGCCCCTCGCTGCGCGGTTGTCGACACTGCGCTGGCAGGACTCCGCCACGACCGGGTGCGGCGGTGCAGGTCCTGCCGGAGTTTGCCGGCGGCGATCTGCGCTAAGGTCGAGCGCAGATGAGCGCGTGGCCCAGCGGGTGTGACGCCGACGTCACCGTGGTCGGTGGCGGCATGGCCGGGTGCGAGGCGGCGTGGCAGCTCGCCGAGCGCGGGCTGCGGGTCGCGCTGGTCGAGCAGAAGCCGACCGGGATGTCGCCGGCCCACCAGACCCCGCTCCTGGGCGAGCTGGTGTGCTCGAACTCGCTGCGCTCCGATGACGCCGACACCCCGGCCGGGCTGCTCAAGCACGAGCTGCGGCGGGCCGGCTCGATGGTGATCGCGTGCGCCGACCAGACCCGGGTGCCGGCCGGCGCGGCGCTGGCGGTCGATCGCATCGCGTTCGGTCGGGCGCTGACCGTGCGGCTCGCGCTGCACCCGCGGATCCGCATCGAGCGCCGCCCGCTCGACGAGCTGCCGGCCGGGCCGGTGATCGTCGCCACCGGACCGCTGACCGGCGGGCCGCTCGGCCGGGTCATCCGCCGCGAGCTGGGCGGCGAGCGCATGTACTTCTACGACGCGATCGCGCCGATCGTCGCCGCCGAGTCGGTCGACCACGACCACGCGTTCCACGCCAGCCGCTGGGGCAAGGACGGCGATCAGCCGGGCGCGCACGTCGCCCACGTGACCCGCGAAGGCCACGGCGAGCACATGGCGCGGGCGGCGGCGGCCCGGGCCGCGAGCGCCGCGGCCGACGGCACCGAGGCGGGCGAGGGCGGCGAGGGCGCCCTACTCGGCGACTACATCAACTGCCCGCTCGACAAGGAGACCTACCTCGCGTTCGTCGCCGCGATCCGCGCCGGCCGCCAGGTCCAGCCCCACGAGTTCGAGGAGCCGCGCTACTTCGAGAGCTGCCTGCCGATCGAGGTGATGGCCGAGCGCGGAGTCGACACCCTGCGCTTCGGGCCGATGCGCCCGGTCGGCCTCACCGATCCGCGGACCGGTCGCTGGCCGTACGCGGTGGTCCAGCTCCGCCCCGAGAACCGCTACCTGACCGCCTACAACCTGGTCGGGTTCCAGACCCGGCTGGCCTACCCCGAGCAGCAGCGCATCTTCGCGATGGTGCCGGGCCTGGCCCGGGCCGAGTGGCTGCGGTTCGGCTCGATCCACCGCAACACGTACGTCGACGCGCCGCGGCTGCTCGGCCCGCGCCTCGAGCTGTTGACCGAGCCGCGGCTGCGGTTCGCGGGCCTGCTCACCGGCGTCGAGGGCTACATCGAGAGCTGCGCGATGGGCCTGGTGTGCGCGTGGCTGCTCGCCGACGAGTTGGCCGGGCGACCGCTGGCACCGCCGCCGCCGACGTCGATGATCGGCGCGCTCTACCAGCACGTCACCGGGCCGCGCCCGCCCGACGCCAAGTACCAGCCCACCAACGTCAACTTCGGCCTCCTGCCCCCCGGGGTCGGCCGCACGCCCAAGGACAAGGGCGGGCGTCGCCAACACCAGATCGAGCGCGCCATGCACGACCACGCCGCCTACGTCGATCAACGAACCGCGGCGAGCGCGCCCGCGCCGGGGAGCGCGACGTGACCCGCCTGCTCGGCAAGCACGCGATCGTCACCGGTGCCTCGAGCGGCATCGGACTCGCGGTGGCCCGGGCCCTGGCCGGCGAGGGCGCGGCGGTGACCGGGTGGGCCCGGCGCTTCCCGCCTTCGGGCGGGGCCGAGCCGCCGGTGGCCGGCGAGATCACCTCGCGCGGCGTCGACGTCACCAACGAGGCCGACGTCAAGGCCGGGTTCATGACCGCCGGCGACGTCGACATCCTGGTGTGCGCGGCCGGGGTCAGCACGTTCGGTCCGGTCCACTCGGCCAGCGTCCGCGATCTGCGCGACATGCTCGAGTCGCACGTGGTCGGCACGTTCCTGTGCGCGCGCGAGGCCCTGCGGGTGATGCAGCCGCGCCGGGCCGGGCACATCGTCGCGATCAGCTCGGTCGCCGCCCACGAGGCGTTCCCCGACTGCGGTGGCTACACCGCGGCCAAGATCGGCCAGCTCGGGCTGATGCGGGTCATCGCCGCCGAGGCCCGGCCCTACGACATCCGGGTCACGACCTTGCTGCCGGGCGCCACCGACACCCCGATCTGGGACGATCGCCCCGGCTTCGACCGCACGAAGATGATGCGGCCCGACGACGTCGCCGGGTTTCTTCTCGCCATCGTCGCGCGGCCCGGCATCGCGGTCGAGGAGGTCGTGATCATGCCGCCGGCCGGCGCGCTCTAGCAATGCGCGACGCCCCGCGCGACCGGGCGGGTGGTGATGCCGGCGACGGGCTGGTCGCCGAGGTCGCCGCCTGGCTCGATGGCCTCGACGACGATGCGGCCGCGACCCTGCGCAGCGCGCCGGCCACGACCATCGCGCCGGCCGAGGTCCGGTCCGGCGCCGGCCGGCCGCTGTCGACCGGTGGTCAGCGCGCGGTCGACGCCCTGCGCGCGCTGAGCCGCGGGGCCGAGGGCATCGACGCTCTCCGCCTGGGCGAGACCCTGGGCGAGGGCGGCATGGGCGTGATCCGGCTGGCCGAGCAGGTCGCGCTCGGCCGCACGGTCGCGGTCAAGACGCTCAAGCCCGACCGGCGCGATCCGGCGGCGGCCCTCGATCTCCTGCGCGAGGCCTGGCTGACCGGCGCGCTCGAGCACCCCAACATCGTCCCGGTCCACCACCTCGGCGTCGACGACGCCGGCGATCCGGTGATCGTCCTCAAGCGGATCGAGGGGGTGAGCTGGGACGAGCTGCTCGGCGAGGCCGACACCGTGGCCGCGCGCTTCGGCGCGAGCGACCTGCTGGCCTGGAACCTCTGCATCCTGATCGCCGTGCTCAACGCGGTCCGCTTCGCCCACAGCCGCGGCGTGATCCACCGCGATCTCAAGCCGGCCAACGTGATGATCGGCGAGTTCGGCGAGGTCTACCTGCTCGACTGGGGCCTGGCGGTGAGCCTGCGCGACGACGGCAGCGGGCGCCTGCCGCTGGCGGTCGACGCCCGGTCGATGGCCGGCACGCCGAGCTACATGGCGCCGGAGATGCTCGGCCGCGACGGCTCGCCGCCGCTGTCGGAGCGCACCGACGTCTACCTGGTCGGCGCGATCCTCCACCAGCTGGTCACCGGCGAGCCGCCCCACGAGCGCGGCGACGCGATCGCGGTCATCACCAGCGTGATCCTGTCGCGGGTCGAGCTGCCATCCACGGTGCCGGCCGAGCTGGCCCGGATCTGCGTGCGGGCGATGGCCGCCGATCCGGGCGATCGCCACGCCACGGCCGAGGCGTTGCAGCACGAGCTGCGCGAGTACCTCGAGCGCCGGGGCGCGACCCGCCTCGCCGAGCTCGCCGGCGAGCGCCTGGGTGAGCTGCGCCGGCTGGTCGAGCGCGGCGACGGTGCGGTCCGGCTGCGCGACGATGTCTACCGGCTGTTCGGCGCCTGCCGGTTCGGCTTTCACGAGGCGCTGGCGGTCTGGCGCGAGCACCCGCAGGCCAGGGCCGGGCTCGAGCAGGCGCTGGTCCTGGTCGCGGGCTACGAGCTGGCCGCCGGCGAACCGCGGACCGCGCTGAATCTCCTCGGCGAGGTGGCCACGCCGCCGGCCGAGCTGCTGGCCCAGGTGCGGGCCGCCGTCGACGGTCAGGCCGCGCGCCAGGCCGCGCTCGAGCGGCTCCGGCGCCGCCACGATCCTGCGATCGGCACCCGGACCCGCGCGTTCGTGGTCGGTGTGCTCGGCCTGATCTTCACCGCGACGCCGCTGGTCATCTGGCTGGCCCCTGGCCACCCGGGCGCCGCCAGCCACGACGCGACGATCGCGACCACACTCGTGCTCCTCGCCACCGTCGCCGGCCTGGGGTGGTGGGGGCGCGAGTCGATGATGAAGACCGCGATCAACCAGCGGGCG
>JAYVSF010000174.1:0-8559 GCA_043775605.1 Myxococcales bacterium | reverse complement strand
GTCACGGTCACCCGGTGCCGGCCCTCGCGGACCGGGGTTCGGCACGGCCCGCGCTCGCACGCGACCGCGCCGTCGATGGAGATCCGGCTCGACTCGATGCCGAAGCCGCGGACGTAGAGGTAGCCGACCGGCGAGCCCTTCATGGTCGCGTTGATCGCGGCGGCCTCGCCGGCGATGATCTCGATGTCCTGCTGGACCTCGTCGTAGCCGTCGGCCGAGATCCACACCGTGTGCTTGCCGGGCTTGAAGTTGCCCGAGAACGGGGTCTTGCCGATGGCGCCGACGTTCTTGTCGTCGAGATAGATGTTGGCGCCGGGCACGTTCGACTTGATCTCGAGCCAGCCCAGGTAGTCCTCCTCGGACAGCACCACCTGCAGCACGGTGAGGTGGCTGGGGTCGGCCGGCAGCCGGCCCTCCTTGCTCTTGTAGCCGCGCTTCTCGATCAGGTAGGTGAACTCGCCCTCGAGCGAGCCCGACCACGGCGTCTGCGACAGCGCGCCCTGGTCCTTGCCGTTGATGTAGATGTTGGCGCCCTGGGGCTCGCTCTCGATCACCACCAGGCCGCGGACCTTGGCGTCGGCGATGACCGGGACCACCGGCGGGGGCGGCGGCGTGACGGTGCCGCTGCCGCTGCCGTCGCCACTGCCGGTGCCATCGCCGCCCGGAGGGGGCGGCGGCGGGGTCCGGATCAGCCGGGCCTGCTCCTCGAGCGCGGCGATCGTCTTGTCGACCTCGGCCTTGTCGCCGGCCTCGGGCTCCTCGGTGAGGTAGCGGCGGTAGTACTCGACCGCAGAGTCGAGGTCGGCCGGGTCGGCGCTCTTCTTGCCCTTCATCTGGTAGGCGGCGCCGATGTTGAACAGGAACAGCGGGCTGTTGCGGGCCTCGTACGCCTTCTTGAAGCTGGCGATGGCCTCGTCGTACCGCTCGCCGACGTACGCCGCCTGCGCGGCGTCGAACGCGGCCTTGGCCCGGGTCCACTCCGCGCTCTGCGCGCTCGCCCGGTGTGACGGGAGCGTCAGCCCGAGGGCGATCGAAAGAACAAGCAGGATGCGTAGTTTCATGGCGTACCCCGGACGAGCCTATCTCGCCTCGACGGCCCGCGCCACTCCACGACCGACGTCGACCCGATCGTGGTCGTTCAACGGCGACGGCGACGGCGACGGCGACGACGTGGCCGATCGCACACGCGCCGTGCAAGGCGCGTCAGAACGAGCCGGCGAGATCCAGGCCCGCGTAGCCGGGGCCGGCGGCCGGGCTCAGCGCCAGGCTGCGCATGTCGATGGTCGCCGTTGACGGCGGGCCCTTGTCGCGGAACGTGTAGTAGATCGCGGTGAGGCCGATCAGGCCGCCGAGGCCCCAGCCGCCGTACGCGCCATACTGGATGTACTTCTTGTTGCCGAACTGCGAGTCACCGATCTGCAGCTTGTCGGCGTAGAGGTACGCCGCGGTGCCGCCGCCGGCCAGCAGCACGGCGAAGACGTAGGCGGTGACCGCGTCGCCCCGGCCCGGCTTCTTGACCAGGTTCGGGCGCAGCGTGACCTCGGTCCGGGCCTGGAAGTCGAGGGTCGCGCGGTACGGCTTGTAGCCGCCCCGGGACAGGACGATCTTGTGCTTGCCCTCGCGCAGCGGCTCGCGGCACGGCACCTGATCGCACAGCCGCGCGCCGTCGGCGCTGACCCGGGTCGTGCCGGTGCTGGTGGCGCGGATGTTGAGGTAGCCGACCGGCGCGCCCGACAGCTGGGCGTCGACCTCGCCGGCCTCACCGGCGACGACCTCGATGTCCTGGTGGAAGTCGTCGTAGCCGTCGGCGCTGATCCAGATCGAGTGCTTGCCCGGCTTGAAGTTGCCCGAGAACGGCGTCACCCCGATCGCGCCGACCGAGCGGTCGTCAGCGAAGATCGACGCGCCCGGCACGTTCGACTTGATCTCGACCCAGCCCAGGTAGTCCTCCTCCGACAGCACCACCTGCAGCACCACCAGGCGGTTAGGGTCGGGCACCACCGTCGACTCCTTGCTCTTGTAGCCGCGCTTCTCGATGATCACCTTGCGCTGACCGTCGAGCGCGCCCGACCACGGCGACTGGGCGAACACGCCAGCGGTCTTGTCGTCGAGGTAGATGTTCGCGCCCTGGGGCTCGGTCTCGATGACCACCAGGCTGCGCGGCTTGACCACGACCGCGGTGGCCTCGGGCGGCGGCGGCGGTGGCGGGGTGCCCTCGGGCGGCGGCGCGGCCTTGAGCCGGGCGATCTCGGCGATGATGACCTCGAGCCGCTTGTCGATGTCGGGCTTGTCGGCGCTGGCCGGCGCGGCCTCGAGGTACTTGCCGTAGTACTGCTGGGCCAGCTCGTAGGCGGCGACGTCCGAGCTCTCGCGGGCCTTGAGGTGGTAGGTGGCGCCGATGTTGTAGAGCAGGTCGACGATCGGCATCGCGTCGTAGGCCTTCTTGTAGCCGTCGGCGGCGTCGTCGTACTTCTTGGCCGCGAGCGCGGCGGTGGCGTCGTTGTAGAGGGCCTGGGCCTTCTGCAGCGCGGGGTTGTCGGCGCGCGCGGTGCGAACCCCGAGCACGAGGGCGAGCGCGACTGCGACTCCGAGCACCCGGAGCGACCACGCGACGAGGGAGCGGGACATGGGCGGAGCATAGTCCCTTGCCGCCGACGATCCAAACCCGCGCGCTGCCGGTCAGAGCAGAGCCGGCTCGCTTGCTCGCCTCAGGTTCCGGGTGTGCGCCGGGCCGCGTGGAGCTGGACGAAGCGGTGGATGCCGGTGCTGTGACCGTCGGAGAACTCGATGCCGAGGCCGTAGTTGCCGACCAGGTGCATGGACTTGACCGTGAGATCGGCGGGGACGCTGTCGGGGTCAAGCAGGCGTAGGCCGGTGGCCTCCGACTGGCAGTACGCACAGGTGCAGCGCTGGCGCAGGGCGCGCGCGGTCCAGACGTCTTCGACGTCGTCGTCCCAGACGAAGCGGACCTCGGCCTGGCCGAGGCCGATGATCTCGAGCGGCATGGGCATGGTGCCTTCTTAGCGCAGAACGGGGTAGGGTGCGCCGGTGCCAGGCCGCTCCGATCCTCCGCGCTCCCGTGGGCCGCGTCCCGCCGGTCCTCGTCCGGCGCCGGCGGCGGGGCGTGGACGGCCGCGACCCGGGACCGAGCGTGCGAGCGGCGGCCGGCCCGGCAAGCAGCGGCGGGCGCTGTCGATGGCGCGGGCGCCGGGCGCGGTCGGCTGGGGGGGCGAGCCCCGGCTCGGCCAGGCCCTGGTCGAGGCCTTGCTCGACGCCGGCCGCGACGACGTGGTCGCCGACAGCCTGACCCACCCGGCCCACAGCTACCCGGCGCGCCTGCACCCGGCGACCGCGCGCCGCCTGGTCGAGATCGTGATGTGGGACGCGGCGGCCGGTGCCGTCCTGCTTGATCCGTTCTGCGGTTCGGGCACCACGCTGGTCGAGGCCCGCGCCAACGGCCTGCGCTCGATCGGCGTCGACCTCAACCCGCTGGCAGTGCTGCTGGCCCGGGTCAAGACCTGGACCGTGGCGCTGGCCCGTCGGCGCGCGGCCAAGGATCTGGCCCACCGCATCTCCGGCGACGTCCTCGCGATGGGCAAGGAGGCGCGGCGGGCCAAGGCGGCGCCGAGCGCGGCCCGGTCGCCGGTCGGCTTCGATCCCAACGCCCGCCAGCGCCGGATCGGGCCATGGTTCTCGCCCCACGTCCGCCGCGAGCTCGAGGCCCTGGCCGCCGCGATCGACGAGGTCGCCGAGGACGATCGCGAGGTCGCCGACCTGTACACCGCCGCGCTGTCGGCGATCCTCTACAAGGTCTCGCACCGGCAGAGCGACACCGATCCGACCTGGATCGAGCGGTCGATCGCGCGCGGCGCCGCGGCCCGCCTGTTCGTCGATCGGGTCGAGCTGATCCTGGCCGGGCTCGACGACATCGGTCGTCAGCGCGGGCCGATGCCCGCGGTGATCGAGGCCGACGCCCGGACGCTGGCGAAGCTCGGCCTGCCGCCGATCGCCGGCATCGTGACCTCGCCGCCCTACGCCGGCACCTACGACTACGCCGCCCACCACCGGCTGCGCTTCGACTTCCTCGGCATCCGCCACCGTGCGCTCGACGAGGGTGAGCTCGGTGCCCGCCGTCACTTCGACGACGATCGCGACGGCGCGACCGCGCGCTGGCAGGACGACCTGGCGGCGGCGGTCGGCGCGATGGCCTCGGTGCTGGTGCCGGGCGGGCTGGCCGCGCTGGTGGTCGGCGACTCGCTGGCCGGTGGGCGGGCCCGCTTCGCCGACGAGGATCTGCGCGGCGTGCTCGACGACCGGATGGCGGTGCTGGCCTGGGCCTGGCAGGACCGGCCGGCCCTGGGCATGTCCGAGCGCAAGGTGTTCGCCGACCGGCCCAAGCGCGAGCACATCATCGTGCTCCAGCGCCAGGCGCCCGCGCCGGCGCCGCCCGCGCCCTGACGTTTCCTGTTACCACCGGGGCTGGAGGTCGAGATGAGCGAGCAGGATCTGAAGGGCAAGACCGCGCTGGTCACTGGCGCGTCGAGTGGGATCGGCGCCGCGTTCGCGCGGCTGCTGGCCGGGCGCGGCGCCAACCTCGTGATCGTGGCCCGCCGTCAGGCCGAGCTCGATGCGCTGGCCGACGACCTGCGCAAGCGCCACGCGGTCGAGGTCGAGGTGATCGCGATCGATCTCGGGACCGCGGCCGCCGCCGGCGAGGTCTTCGCCCGCACCGAGGGTGCGGGCCGCCCGATCGACGTCGTCATCAACAACGCCGGCTTCGGCGAGCACCAGTACTTCGTCGACCAGAAGTGGGAGCGGGTGGCGCAGCAGCTCCAGCTCAACATCGTGACCTTGACCGAGATGTCGCACCGGTTCGGCGGCGCGATGGCGAAGCGCGGCCGCGGCCACATCATGAACGTGGCGTCGATCGGCGCGTACACGCCGTCGCCGACCTACGCGACCTACTCGGCCGGCAAGGCCTACGTCCGCGACTTCACCGAGGCGATCGCCTACGAGCTGGCGCCGCGCGGGGTCCGGGTCTGCAGCCTGTGCCCGGGTGGCACCGAGAGCGAGTTCCACAAGGTCGCGGGTCAGACCGTGCCGGGCTGGATGCGGAGCATGGCGTTCATGACCGCCGAGCGCTGCGCCGGCATCGGCCTGCGCGCGCTGTTCGGCTGGCGCCGCAACGTCGTCACCGGCCTCGGCAACAAGATCGGCATGTGGTCGCTGCGGTTCATCCCGCGCCGCATGATGTTGTGGATCGCGGCCCGCTCGATGGGCAAGCCGGCCTTGCCGTCCGGTAGCTGACCCGGGCGAGCCCGCCGTGCTACAAGCGGCTCCCATGTCGAGCGCGCGCGAGGCCCGGTCGTGAAGATCCTCATCGTCGGTGGCCGCGGCTTCATCGGCTCCGCCGCCACCAAGCGGCTGCGCGAGCTCGGCCACGAGGTCATCGCCACCGGGCGCGCCGACACCGCGTCGGCCGTGTCGGCCGCCGCCGCCGCGGGTCAGGGCTTCGACGCGCTGATCTGGGCCGCGGGTGGCCGACCGGTGTCGGCCGAGCAGTGCATCGCCGACCACGCCCACGCCGCGGTCAAGACCGCGCGCTCGATGCAGAGCCTGACGCGCATCGTCTACCTGTCGTCGGCCGAGGTCTACGGCCTGCAGGACGTGCCGTTCGTCGAGGGTCAGCCGCTGCTCGGCGCGTCGCCGCTCGGCCAGGCCAAGATCGCCGGCGAGCACGGCATCGTCGGCGCGGTGCCCGCCGCCAAGGTGACCATCCTGCGGCCGTGCTGGGTCTACGGCCCCGGCCTGGCGCCGAGCACGTTCCTGCCGACGCTCATCCACTCGCTGGCCAGCCGCCGGCGCTACCCGATGACCCCGGGCCACCAGACCCGCGACCTCATCTACGTCGACGACATGGTCCGCGCGATCGTCCGCGCCCTCGACGACGACGCCCCGGCCGGGACGTTCAACATCGGCACCGGTCGCGAGACCCCGATCCTCGACATGGCGCTGCTCATCGCCGAGCGGGTCCGCGACGGCGCGACCCTCCTGCTCGACGTCGGCGCCCGGCCCTACCGCGAGGGCGAGGCCTTCCGGGTCGCGATCGACGTCAGCCGCGCCCGCGACGTCCTCGGCTTCACCTCCGCGATCTCGCTCGAGGACGGCCTGACCATGATGATCGACGAGCTGGTCCCCGACCGCTGACCGGCCGCGCAGGGCTGACCCGGTGACGCCGATCGCCAACTGGGATACGTTGTTCGCGGTGCGCGGGATCCCGCTCGGGCTCTGTCTTATGACGGGTTGCCTCTATGGTGGCGGCCCGGTGGTCGGCGCGCGGCTACAGCGCACGCCGAAGCTCGTCGTCGGGGGTGAGGTCGGCGCCGGCATCGCCTTCGTCAAGCTCGACGTCGGCGTCGAGCGCTCGGGCATCGGCTACGGACGGCTCGACGCCGTGCTCGACGCGATCGGGTTCGGTAGTTCGCACACCCCCGGCAACGTCGGCGGGCTGCTCGGCGTCGGCTACGGCGGGGGCGGCGGCGATCACGGCGGGGTGATGGCCGCAGGTGTCGACACGGGCTTCATCCTCGCGCGCGACGGCGACTGCTCGCACAGCAAGCCGGTCGTCCACGTCGGCATCGACCTGCGCTACGTGCGGGGCTGGGAGCTGATCCTGGCACCACGCCTCGAGGGTCACCTCGACATCTGCACCCACTGACGGCGACCACACCCGTCATGGCCTGCCGCCTCGAGATCGCGCCGCGGGTGACGCGCGCGCCCGGGTGCGTGGGGGCGGGTGGTACAAGAGGGCGTGCATCCGAGCTCGTCGCTGTTGAGTGCGGATCTCGATCGGCTGGGGGCGGCTCTCACCCTCGCCACCCGCGAGCTGTCGGGTGAGCGGCTGGGCGAGCTGGTCGACCGGCTGCGGGCCCACGCGGTCGCGCTGCGGGCCGGCGCGCTGGCCGGCGGCCGGGCGACCCTGGCCGCCGAGATCGCGGCGCTGCCGCAGGGCGACGTCGAGGACGTGGCCCGGACCTTCACCCACTGGTGTCACCTCATGAACACCGCCGAGGAGCAGCAGCGCATCCGCGTGCTGCGCGGCCGCGACGACGCCGGCGACGGGGTGGCGGCGTCGGTGACCGCGATGCGCGACGCCGGCATGACCGCCGACGACGTGGCGGCGCTGTTCGCGCGCGGGCTGGTGATGCCGGTGCTGACCGCACACCCGAGCGAGCCGCGCCGGCGGTCGATCATCGATCACCTCGGCGTGATCGGTGGGCTGCTCGATCAGCTCGAGCGTCCGCTGGGCGGGCCGGCCCGCCGGGACGCCGAGGCCGAGCTGTCGGCCGAGGTCCTCACCTTGCTCGGCACCGAAGAGTCGCGGGCGCGCAAGCCGACGCCGTTCGACGAGATCGAGGCGACGATCGAGGTCTTCCGCACGACCCTGTTCGAGGTCACCCCCGACGTCTACGCCGATCTGGAGGACGCGCTGACCGCGGTGTGGCCGACGCCTCCGGACGGCGCGCGCGACCCCGGGACCAACACCTGGCGGTTGCCCGCGTTCTTTCGCTGGGGCTCGTGGGTCGGCGGCGATCGCGACGGCAACCCCAACGTCACCGCGCCGATCACGCGGGCCGCGTTCGAGCGCCAGCGGATCGCGGTGCTGACCCGCTACCTGCAGGACGTCGAGGCGCTGGGTCGCACGCTGTCGGTCGCCAGCCACCGTGGCAGCGACCCGGGCGCGGTCGCCGCTCTCGAGCGCAGCCTCGAGCGCGACCGGCTGCGGCTGGCCGAGGTCAGCGCCCGGGCCCGGCCGCGCGCGCAGCACGAGCCGTGGCGCGAGAAGCTCTGGTACATGGCGGCGCGGCTGCGCGCGACCCAGGGCCGCGGCGATGACGGCTACGTCGACGCCGCCGACTACCTGGCCGATCTCCAGCTGCTCACCACCAGCCTCGGTGCGGCCGGCTTCGGTCGGGTCGCGCGCGCCCACCTGCGCGCGTGCGAGCGGCGGGTCGAGGTCTTCGGCTTCCACCTGGCGTCGCTCGACCTGCGCCAGCACTCGAGCGTGCACGAGCGCGTGGTCGCCGAGTTGCTGGCCGCCGGCGGGCGCGACGGCTACCTCGCCCTCGACGAGGCCGGCCGCCGGCGCGTGCTCGGTGAGGTCCTGGCCCGGCCGGTGCAACCGGAGTGGGACCGCCGCGCGCGCAGCGCCGAGACCCAGGATCTGCTCGCGACCCTCGACATGGCCGGGCGGGCCTGTCGCGAGCTGGGCGAGCGCGCGTGCGAGCGCTATGTGGTCAGCTTCACCAGCGACCTGTCCGATCTGCTCGAGGTCGTGTTCCTGACCCGCGCCGCCGGCCTGGCGCCCGGCGAGCTGCGCCCGGTGCCGCTGCTCGAGCAGCTCGAGGATCTCCAGCGGGCCGGTGCGCTCGCCGCGGAGATCGTCGCGCACCCGCTGCTGCGCGCCGAGCTCGGCGACGAGCTGGAGGTGATGCTCGGGTACTCCGACTCGAGCAAGCAGGCCGGGTACCTCGCGTCGCAGGTCGCGCTGCGTCAGGC
>JAYVSF010000173.1:0-4773 GCA_043775605.1 Myxococcales bacterium | reverse complement strand
CCTCCAACAACGAGACCACCGGCATCACCTGCCGCCTCGCCTTCACCCTCGCCGACGACGCCTTCTTCTTCCCCAACGTCGGCTTCCGCTGCTGCAAGTAACTCGTCCGGCGAGCGCGACACGGTCGCGCCGGGCGGGAGTCCGCCCGAAAGCGAAGGGGAGGCTCGTCTGGGCCTGACCCGACGAGGGGAACGGCACGTTCCCTGGGATCGACCTGACTCGGGCCCGCCCCAGAGGGCGGCACCCGAGTCAGAAGTCCTTGCCGACGTTGAACCCGATCGTGACGCGGGTGAACTTGGCGTCGAGCGCGTCGGTGCGGCCGTCGCTGTCGTGGAGGCGGTAGAAGTCGACGCCGTGATCGACGAAGAGGGCGGCGTCGACCTTGGGGCCGAGCGGCAGGAAGAAGAACGGCCAGTACAGGAAGCCGAGGGCGCGGACCTTGCCTCGGAGCTGGATGCCGACGCCGCCGCCGAGCCCGCGGCCCGAGCGGGTGGCGGCGCCCGCCAGCCCGCGGCCGTCGCCGTCCCAGGCGTCGTCGTGGAGGGTCATCCGGCTCAGGTCGCCGCGGACGTAGCCCTGCACGCCCGAGGTCAGCGGCACGATGTAGCGGACGTCGACGCCGTAGCTGAGGCCCGAGACGTTGATGCGCTCGTCGAGGAACTGGGGGGCGAGGTAGCCCTCGACCGCGACGTTGCCGAAGCGGTGGCCGATCGCCATGCGGACGTGGCCGCCGTTGCCGGTGACCGCGCCGAGCTCGTCGCTGACCGTGTCGGGGCCGGCGCCGAACGTGAAGTAGTGGCCGTCGGCCCGGGCCGGCGCGGTCGCGGCGGTCAGGGCGAGGGCGACGACGGCGGAGGCGGCGAGGCGGGCGGAGCAGCGCGACGGCATGAACGCCATCACAGCAAGCGCGGGGCCAGCCCACAAGTCCGCGTCGTCTCACGGTCGCTGTCCGCGCTGCGCGGCAGGCGACACAGGGATCCATGACGCAGGTGTCGCGAAGGCAGCGCGTCGGCGGCAAACCGAGGCGTGACCGGCGCGTGCTACACCGCCCGTCGTGGATCCGACCCGCGACAGCTTCGAGGCGGCATGGCCCGGTCTGCCAGCCGGCCGGTGCGCCCGGTGCCTGTACCGGCTCGAGTGGTGCCTGTGCGGCGAGATCCCCCGGCTCGAGACCCGGACCCGGATCGTCGTGGTCCGCCACCACTCCGAGCGCTTGCGCTCGAGCAACACCGGGCGGCTCGCGCACCTGGCGCTGGTCGGCAGCGCCCTGTGCGACATCGACGGACACGGCAGACTGCCGTTCGACCTGGCGACGGCCGAGCCCGACGCGTGGCTGCTGTTCCCCGAGGGTGAGCCCCGTACCCGCGCGCCCGAGCCGCTCCCGGGTGCCGTGATCGCGCTCGACGCCACCTGGCCGGAGGCCCGGCGCATGCGGCAGAAGCTGCCCGGCTTGCGGGGCCGCCGGATGCTGGCGCTCGCGCCGGTCGCGGCCGCGACCCGGATGCGGAAGGCGCCGCACGCCAGCCACGTGTCGACGATCGAGGCGATCGCGGGGGTGCTGCGGCTCCTGGGCGAACCGGCGGCCGCCGACGCGCTCGACCAACTGTTCGCGCTCGCCTGCGCGCGGCAGCAGCGGTCGGGGCGGCAGCTGGGCGGCAGCGTGGCGACCTGACCCGCCAAGCTGCCTGGGCCGGTGTGGTGCAAAGCCCGACAGCCGCGAGGAGCGTGGCGCAACCTCCACCAACAGTCGTTCACGATCGGTGGCCCGACCGATCGACCACAGGCGCGCAGATGCCCGGACTTCCTTGGGTCGTGGGCCGCGGTACCGCCGGGGTCGGGTTGGGCCACTGCTTGCAATAACCCCCCTGCATGCGTGCGATGACCGCACTGCTCGAAACGCCGTGAGGAACCCCATGAAGCCCGCCCCGTTCGTCGTCCTTGGTGCCCTGCTCGCCCCCGCCCTCGCGTTCGCGCAGCCCGCGGCCCAGCCGGTCGGCGCCGTGCCGGCCTACGGTCCCCCGCCCGGCCCGTACGGGTACGCGCCGAACACCGCCGGCCCGCCGCCCGCCGCCGGCGGCTTCCACGACCGCACCGGCCGGCTCGCGCTCGGCTTCTCGGTCGGCCTGGGCAAGATGAAGATCGACAACAGCGCCGTGGCTTGCAACGGGTGCTCCGGCGACCCGGTGTCGTACGAGGCCGACGTCCACCTCGGCTGGATGATGTCGCCGCGGGTCGCGCTGCTGTTCGAGGCCGAGGGCACCGGCCAGACCATCGCCGACGACGGCGTCGTCACCGACACCCTGGTCCAGTCGACCGCGATGGTCGGCGCCCAGTACTGGGTGACCCCGCAGCTCTGGCTCAAGGGCGCCATCGGCGCCGCCCAGCTCACGGTCACCCGCGACGACGGCTTCACCACCGCCCAGAGCGACTCGCTCGATGGCGGCGCCATCATGGGCGCGGTCGGCTACGAGGTCATGTCGTCGCGCAACTTCGCGGTCGACCTCCAGCTCCGCTTCACCGGCGGCACCTACAAGGACACGACCGTCAACCTCGACGGCACGACCAACGACACCAACCTCGCGACGACCTCGGTCGGCCTCGGCTTCAACTGGTACTGACCTCCTCGGATCGATACCCCGCAGGACGATGGCCGGCCGTCGGCGTTTTCGGGCGCGAGTTATCATGGCCCGATGACCGAGCCCGCGACCGACGCCGCCCAGGCCCCGATCCACGACCACCTGGTCGAGAACAAGCGCCGGCTGTCGCAGTCCCTGTTATGGCGGCTGCAGCGCATCTATTACGATCGCCGGGGCTCGACCGCCTGGTCGACCAACGAGGTGCCGTGGTTCGCGACCTCCAACGCCTGCCTGGCGCGGGCCTACGCCCAGGTCATCGACGCCCACCTGCGCGACGTCGCTGCCGGCGCCTTCGGCCCCGAGCTCGCCGACCCGGGTCCGGTGTACGTGATCGAGGTCGGGGCCGGCCACGGCCGCCTCGGCTTCCTCGTGCTCGAGCAACTGGTCGCGCTGACCGCGGCCCGACCCGACCTCGGACCGCGCGCCCCCCTGCGCTACGTGCTGACCGACCTCGCCGAGGCCAACCTCGCGTTCTGCGGCGCGCACCCGTCGCTAAAGCCGCACCTCGAGGCCGGCCGGCTCGACCTCGCCCGCTTCGACGCCGAGCGCGACACCGAGCTACGCTTGCGCCGGTCCGGCGAGCTGCTGTCGCCCGCGCAGCCGGTCCGGTCCCTGATCGTGATCGCCAACTACGTGTTCGACTCCCTGGTCCACGACGCCTTCCGGATCTCCGACGGCGCGCTCGAGGAGAGCCTGGCCGCGTTGTACTCGACCACGGCCGAGCCGGACCTCGACGATCCCGGCATGCTCGAACGGGTCCGCCTGATCTACGAGCACGTGCCCGCCGCCGATCCCTGCTACGGCAGCCCGGACCTCGACGCGATCCTCGCCGACTACCGCCGCACGCTCACCGACACCGTGGTGCGCTTTCCGGTCGGCCCGCTGGCCTGCCTGCGCAACCTCCACCGCGTGGCCGGCGGTCGCTTGCTGCTCTTGTCCGCCGACAAGGGCCACGTCCACGAGGAGGAGCTGCTCCACCTGGCCGCGCCCCAACCGGTGGTCCACGGCAGCTTCTCGCTGTCGGTCAACTACCACGCCATCGGCGCGTGGTTCCGCCAGCTCGGCGGCCACGCGCTCAACACCACCCCGCGCGAAGGCACCGTCGCCGTCAACGCCTTCGTGGCTGGCGCGTCGCTCGCGGCGCTGGCCCGGACCTGCGCCGCGTTCGCCGATCACATCGAGACGTTCGGGCCGATGGACTTCATGGCGTTGCAGGACGAGCTCCGCACCGCCGACAAGCCACCGGCGGTGCCCGCGCTGCTCGCGATCCTCCGGCTCGGCGACTGGGACCCGTGGCTGTTCTATCGCCTGGCCGATCACCTGCGGCCTCAACTCGACGACGCCCGCGAGCCGCTCCGGCGCGAGACCCGGCACGCGCTCGGTCGGGTGTGGGCGCGCTACTACCACCTCGGCGGAACCCAGGACATTCCGTTCGAGATCGCCCGGGTGTGGCAACGCCTCCGCGTCCACGGCGAGGCCATCGCCTTCTACCGGCGCTCGATCGAGCTGTTCGGCGACAGCCACGTGACCCACCACAACCTCGGCCTGTGCCTCTACTACGGTGGCCAGCGCTACGCCGAGGCGCTCGCTGAGTTCGAGCAGGCGCTCGCGCTCGACCCTGACTACGGCCACGCCCGCGAGTGGAGGCTGCGGGTCCAGGCCGAACTGCGCGGCGGATAGCGGCCCCCGGGCCATGAGCCGAGCCGCAGGCGAGGCGGCTCCGGTCTGTGGAGGTCGGCTCCGGTTCCCGGGTCCGACCGATCGATCGGAGGCTGTGATTCACAGAATCACAGCATCCTGAGGGGTATGGTCAGTGGCGATGCGCGCCAACCCGAACTTCCAGAAGCTGCCGGCCGGCTACCTGTTCCCCGAGATCGGCCGCCGGGTGCGGGCGTTCGCCGCGGCCCACCCCGACGCCCGGGTCATCCGCCTCGGCATCGGCGACGTCACCGAGCCGCTGGCGCCGGCGATCGTCGCGGCGATGCACCTCGCCGTCGACGAGCTGGGCGTGCGCGAGAGCTTCAAGGGCTACGGCCCCGAGCAGGGCTACGACTTCCTGGTCGAGGCGATTCGCGCCCACGACTACCGGGCCCGCGGCGTCGAGATCGCGGCCGACGAGATCTTCGTGTCCGACGGC
>JAYVSF010000172.1:0-4908 GCA_043775605.1 Myxococcales bacterium | reverse complement strand
TCGGCGTAGTAGCCCTTGCGCACGGCGGCCACCGCGAAGCCGTGACGCTCGTACAGCGCGCGCGCGGCGGCGTTGCCGGCGCGGACCTCGAGCGTGGTCTGCGTCGCCCCCTCGCGATCGGCGCGCGCGCACACCACGGCGAGCAGGGCGTGGCCGACGCCGCGCCGCCGTGCGGCGGGCGCGGTCGCGATCTCGAGGAGGTCGACCTCGTCGACCACCGCCCAGGTGATCGCGTAGCCGACGATGCGACCGGCCTGCCGGGCGACGACGACGCGCGCCTGCGGCCGGGTCAGCTCGTCGGCGTAGACCTGGCGCGGCCATGGCCGGGCGAACCCGGCCCGCGCGATCGCGTCGATGGCATCGAGGTCGGCGGCCTCGGCGGGCGCGATCGTCAGCGCGCCGCGCTCAGGCGCCGGCACCGTCGTGCGCGACCGGCGGCCTGGGCATGGCGACCGCCTTGAGGACGGCCCGCCACAACTCGTCGATGCCCAGCCGATCCTGGACCGAGAACAGGATCGGCGTGGTCCGCAGGCCGAGCTGCTTCTTGAACGAGGCCGCGACCGGCAGCCGCTGGCTCTTGCTGAGCTTGTCGGCCTTGGTCAGCACCGGGATGACGGTCAGGTTGCGGGCCTGCAGCCAGGGCACGAAGTCGAGCTCCTCGTGCTCGACCTTGCGCCGGATGTCGATCAGGAGCGCGACCGCGCGCAGGCTGTCGCGCTCGCCGAGCAGCGCCTCGATCAGCGGCCGCCAGCCGCTGCGGGTGTCGTGATCGACCGCAGCGTAGCCGTAGCCCGGCAGATCGACGAGATCGAGCGTGACGCTGGCGGTGGCCTCGACCCGGAACCAGTTGACCAGGCGGGTGCGGCCCGGCGTGCGCGAGGTCCGGGCCAGGCCATCCTGCCCGGCCAGCGCGTTGATCAGCGACGACTTGCCGACGTTCGAACGCCCGGCGAAGGCGATCTCCGGATACGTCGCGCGCGGGAACTCGTCCGGCTTCCCCGCCGAGATCACGAAGCGCGCAGCCCGAGGACGCATGCCGCACCCTCGCACGTCGACGCGCGCCGGCGCAACCGCCAGAATTCTTGGGCCGCCGCCCGTGACGGACGAGCGTCAGTGCGCGCGCGCGGCGAGGTCGAGCGGTGTCAGCCGGGTGCCGCGGCCGGTGTGGCAGCGCGCGCAGGTCGCGGCCCGGATCACCGGCGCGCCGACGTCGACCAGCCCGAGCGCGCGCGCCAGCGGGCGATCGCGCATCACGTCGTCCTCGGCGTAGTGGCCGCCGGGCCCGTGGCAGGCCTCGCAGCCGACCTCGGCAAAGTAGGCGCGGCCGGCCGGGGCGTCGCCGGTGCCGTGGCAGGCCAGGCAACGCCCTGGCGGCCTGGGTGGCAGCGCGGTCACGGCCCGGGCGTGGGCCGTGGTCTGCCAGGCCGCGAGCTCGCGCGGATGGCAGCTGCGGCAGGTGGTGCTGCCGACGTAGTCACTGCGCGCGCCGGCCAGCAGCGCCAGCAGCGCGCCCCCGAGACCGAGCAGGACGAGGCGTCGCACCGGGCACGAGCCTACCGCGGACGCTGCCGACCATGGTACGGCTGACCATCATGGCCAAGGTGGTGGGCCTCACCGGTGGGATCGCCAGCGGCAAGAGCGCGGTGGCGGAGCTGCTGCGCGCGCGCGGCGCCGCGATCGTCGACGCCGATCTGCTGGCGCGGCGGGTGGTCGAGCCCGGGCAGCCGGCACTGGCCGAGCTGGTCGCGCGGTTCGGCGCCGAGATCCTCGACGCCGACGGCCGCCTCGAGCGCAAGCGGCTGGCCGCGCGGGTGTTCAGCGATCCCGCGGCCCGCGCCGACCTCGGCCGCATCACCCACCCGCGGATCGCCGCCGCCGGCCAGGCCGAGATCGCGCGCGCGGCCGCCGCCGGCGCACCGGTGGTGTTCTACGAGGCCGCGCTGCTGGTCGAGAACCAGATCCACCACGGGCTCGACGGCCTGATCGTGGTCGCGGCGCCGGTCGCGGTCCAGCGCGAGCGGCTGCGGTCGCGCGACAGCCTCGACGATGCCTCGGCCCTTGGCCGGCTGGCGGCCCAGCTCCCGCTCGAGGACAAGCTGGCGGCCGCGACCTGGGTGATCGACAACAGCGGCGATCGCGCCCAGCTCGCCCAGCAGGTCGACCATCTGTGGCGCGCGCTCGAGGCCCGGTTCGGCGCGGTCGCAGCGCCGGCGCCGCGGACCAGCGCGGTGATGGCGGCGGTGATGGAGGAGCCCGAGCCCGCCGCCGGCCACGAGGTCGTGCTGATCACCGGCTTCCCGGCCCAGGCCGCGCGGATGATGGTGCTGCACGTCCTCGAGCGCGACCCGACCGCCGAGGTCGTGCTGCTGACCCCGGCCACGGCCGCCGACGACGCCGCCCGGCTGGTCCTCGCCCACGCGCCCGCGCACCGGGTCCGGATCCTGATCGGCGACGTCGCCGCGATGGATCTCGGCCTGGCCACCGACGAGTACCGGGCCCTGGCCGCCGCCGCCACCACCATCCTCCACCTCGCCGGCAGCTATCACCTCGGCGTCGACGCGCCCACCGCCCACCGCCAGAACGTGCTCGCCACCCGCGAGGTCGTCGATCTCGCCGGCCAGGCGCCCCGGCTCAGCCGCCTGGTCTACGGCTCGACCGTGCGGGTCGCCGGCCGCCGCACCGGCCTGGTGCTCGAGGACGAGCTCGACGTCGGCCAGCGCTTCCACAACCCGCACGAGGCGAGCCGGGCCGCGGCCGAGGGCCTGGTCAGGAACGCGATGCGCCGGCTGCCGGCGACCGTGATCCGGCCCGGCGTCCTGGTCGGCGACAGCCGCACCGGCGAGATCGATCGCTTCGACGGGCCCTACTACTTCATGATCCCGTTCGCGACCAACACCTGGCCGGTCAACCTGCCCCTGCCCAGCCAGGGCTCGGCCTCGCTGCACGTCACGCCGATCGACGTCTTCGTCCGCGCCACCTACCAGCTCGCGCGCATCCCGCGCGCGGCCGGTCGCACCGTCCACCTGGTCGAGCCCGATTCGCTGAACGTCCGCCACGCGCTGGAGCTGGTCGCGGAGCGCGCCGGCACCCGCCCGCCGCGCGGCTTCATCCCGGTCCGGCTGGCCCGTGCGCTGCTGCGCGCTCCCGGGCTGGCCAAGCTGACCCGAGCTCCCGCCGCCGCGCTCGATCTGTTCTCGGCGCCGGTGGTCTACGATCAGGCCGCGGCGAGGGACCTCCTCGCCGGCGCCGGCGTCGCCCACCCGCGGTTCGAGGACTACGTCGGCAACCTGGTGTCGTTCATCCGCGAGCAGCTCGCCCGCCGCCGCGCCGCCGGCCGCGCCGACGACGACACGGTCGACCCGCTGGCCTAGCTCTCGCCGTTGTCAGTCATCGTCGTCGGCCTCGCCCCTGCCCGCAGCCTTGGTGCGCAGGCCGGCCCGCTCGAGCAGCTTGTAGAGGAACTTGCGCTCGAGCCCGGCCTGACGCGCCGCCGCCGACAGGTTGCCGTCGCCCTGGCGCAGCAGATCGGTCAGGTACTCACGCTCGAAGCGATCGACCACCGCCGCCTTGGCCTCGTGGAACGGGCGATCGGCCTTGATCGTGGGCTCGAGCTCGGCCGGCGCCGCGGTCGGGCGCAGCAAGATCGGCAGCTCGCTGAAGTCCTTGACCGGACCGGCCAGCGCCACCGCCCGGCTGATGACGTTGCGCAGCTCGCGGACGTTGCCCGGCCAGTGGTAGCCGCGCAACCGCTCGAACGACGGCCCGCCGATCGACGGCGTCAGGTGCGGCGCGCCGGCCCGCTCGAGGAAGATCGCGACCAGGCGGCGGAGATCCTCGCGCCGCTGACGCAGCGGCGGCAGGTGGACCTCGACCACCGCCATCCGGTAGTACAGGTCGCCGCGGAAGCCGCCGCGCGCGACCTCGCCGTGGACGTCGCGGTGGGTGGCGGCCACCACCCGGACGTCGTGGCGCTCGGGCTTGCGGCTGCCGAGCGGGATGACCTCGCCGGCCTCGAGCATGCGCAGGAGCTTGGGCTGGAGCGGCAGCGGCAGATCGCCGAGCTCGTCGAGGAACAGGGTGCCGCCGTCGGCGGCGGCGAATGCGCCCTGGCGTTCACCCGCGGCGCCGGTGAACGCGCCCTTGACGTGGCCGAACAGATCGCTCTCGATCAGGTTGTCGGTCGCGGCGCCGCAGTCGAACACCACGAACGGGCCGTGCTTGCGCGGGCTCTCGTCGTGGATCGCCCGCGCCGCCAGCTCCTTGCCGGTGCCGCTCTCGCCCAGGCACAGCACCGGCGCCTCGGACGCGGCGGCGCGCTCGAGGATCGCGAACACCTGGCGCATCGCCGGGCTGTCGCCCCACATCGCGCCGAACCGTTCGCGGGTCGAGGCCGGGATCGTGATCACGTCGTCGGCCGGCAGCAGCTGGACCAGGGTGTGGCCGAGCCGCAGCACTGCGCCCGGCGGCGCCGTGACCTTGCCGACCGCGACCCCGTCGATCGCGGTGCCGTTGCGCGAGCCGAGGTCGGTGACCACGAAGCCGTTCGCGGTCGGGCTGATCGTGCAGTGCCGCGACGACACCGAGGGATCGGTCAGGGCGACGTCGCAGCCGCGGTCGGCGCCGATCACCACGCCGACCGGCGGCAGCTCGACCTCGAGCCCGGCGTCGGCGCCGGCCAGCACCCGCAGCCGCGACGCGCGGCCCAGCGCCGCGGCCCCGCGCTGGTTGGTGACCCGGGTGACGCGCATGTCGATCGTGCCTCTGTGACGCGGTTCACGCGGTTCACGCGGTGGGGCGCGGCTCGCCGCCGCCTCACAGGGTTGGCAGAAACCAACCCTGTGTCATCGATCGATCGGCCCGGCACCAGCGTGCCGGCCCGATCTGTACGGAATCAGAGCCGAGGGTTGG
>JAYVSF010000171.1:0-3245 GCA_043775605.1 Myxococcales bacterium | reverse complement strand
GCGATGGCGACGGCGATGGCGATGGCGACGGCCTCCGCCTACAGCGCGGCCGACAGCATCAGGCCCATGCCGACCACGGCCGTGGTCCACAGCCCGGTCCGCAGGTACTTGATGCCAACCAGGTAGACCGGGAAGTACGCGACCCGGGCCCAGAAGAACAGCCGGGCGCCGAGCACGATCCGGTCGTGATGGCCGTGCGCGGTCGCGGTCGCCGCCACCAGCGAGACCGCGACGAACAGCACCATGTTCTCGAGCATGTTGCTGGCCGCGCGCTGAGCCCGGCCGGCCACCGGCGACTGTTGCGGCAACGCGTCGCGGTTCCCGAACATGATCTGGAGGTCCCAGTTGGCCTTGAGGCCCGAGGCGATCAGGATCATCAACCAGGTCAGGATCGCTGAGTACGCGAGCAGGCGGATCTCGGTGGGCATGCGCGCAGTAGAACACGACCGCGCGAGAATCGCCGAGGCGGCGTCAGCCCACGCGTTGCGCGGGCCACGGCGCCAGGCCCGGCAGGCCGACATGGTCGAGGTGGGCCCGCAGCTCCCGCTCGCCGAACGGCTTGATCAGCACGCCATCGGCGCCGGCGACCAGCGCCAGTTCGCCAGCGATCGGATCGTCGAGCCCGCTCACCATCATGATCTTGGTCCGCTGGTACCGCCGGTCGCGGCGGATCTGCGCGATCACCTCGATCCCGCTGATCCCTGGCATCCGACAGTCGACCATCACCAGAGCCAGATCGGGTCGGGCGGCCAGCGCGCCGAGCCCGGTCAGACCGTCGTCGGCCTCGAGGACCGCGAACCCCAGGCGGCCCAACATCCGGGCGAAGGCCCGACGGACGATCGCCTGGTCGTCGATCACCAGCGCCTGCATCATGAATGGCGCATCGGCCGGATCCGGGGCCGACGGAGGTCTGCGCTCGGCCATGTCCGGTAGCGATCGGGCAGCGGTCGCCGGTCAGTCGCGTTCGCTGCGCAACGACCGCATCGCCAGCCGTGGCATCGTCGCCCGGGCCGGCGCGCCCTCGTGGACGATGGCGTGCATGACCTCGGTGATCGGCGCCGGGACCCCGAGCCGCCGGGCCAGCTCCCACGCGACCTTGGTGGTCTTCACGCCCTCGGCGACCATGCGCATCGCGCCGAGGATGTCGGCCATGGTCTTGCCCTGGCCGAGCGCGAGCCCGACCTGGCGGTTGCGCGAGGTGTCGCTCGAGCAGGTCAGCACCAGATCGCCCATGCCCGACAGCCCGGCGAAGGTCGCGGCCTGGGCACCCATCGCCACCCCGATCCGGGTGATCTCGGCCAACCCGCGGGTGATGAGCGCGGCCCGGGCGTTGGAGCCAAAGCCGAGGCCGTCGGACACGCCGGCCGCGATCGCGACCACGTTCTTGATCGCGCCGCCGACCAGCACGCCGGTGACGTCGTCGGTGGTGTAGGTGCGGAACCGGTCGGTCGAGATCTCGCGCTGGACCAGCGCGGCGGTCTCGGGATCGCGGCCGGCCAGCACGATCGCGCTCGGCATCCCGCCCGCGATCTCGCCGGCGAAGGTCGGACCCGACAGGTAGGTGGCGCGGGCCGCGATCCGGGCCGGGAAGATGCTGCGGTAGACCTCGTCGATGGTGTCGAGGGTGCCGTCCTCGAGCCCCTTCGACGCGTTGACCATCACCACGTCGGGGTCGAGCCAGCGCGCGGCCCGACCGAGGACGTCGCGGATCGCGTGCGACGGGGTCACGCCGACGACGATCGCCTTGCCGCCGACCGCCTGCTCGAGGTCGTGGGTCACGACCAGGCCGTCGGGCAGGCGGAAGCCGGGCAGGTAGAGCTTGTTCTCGCGCGCGCTCGCGAGGTCACGGGCGACCTCCTCGCCGCGGGCCCACAGCGTCGTCCGATGGCCGGCGCCGGCCAGGAGGATCGCCAGACAGGTGCCGTAGCTGCCGGCGCCGATCACCGCGACGTCGAGGGGGTTGGCGCGCGCGGGCGCGACGCGGGCGGGATCGACGGGCGCGGTCATGACTCTCCTGCTGCGGCGGTCGCGGCCTCGGGCTGGCCCTGGGCCAGGACCACGCAGTCGCGCCCGGCGCGCTTGGCCTGGTACAGCGCCGTGTCGGCGGCGCCGATCAGCGTGTCGGCGGCAGCGGCATCGTCGGGGAACGAGGCCACGCCGATCGAGATCGAGACCCGGCCGTTGGGCTGGGCGTCGGCGTGGGCGAAGGCGTGGGTCGCGATCCGGTCGCGGATCCGCTCGGCCAGCTTGGCGGCGGTGAACTTGGCGGTGTCGACCAGGATCAGCGAGAACTCCTCGCCGCCGTAACGGGCAACCAGATCGTTGGCCCGCCGGCCCTCGCTGAGCAGGCGCGCGATCTGACGCAGGACCTCGTCGCCGGCCGGGTGACCGTGGTGGTCGTTGTAGTACTTGAAGTGATCGACGTCGATCATCAGCAGCGCCAGCGGCAGGCCGTTGCGGGCCGAGCGCTCGACGTCGAGCGCCAGCCGCTCGTGGAAGTGGCGGTGGTTGAACAGCCCGGTCAGGCCATCGGTGACCGCGAGCTGGGCCAAGCGCGAGTTGGCCTCGGCCAGCTCGTGGGTGCGGGCGTGGATCTTGGCCTCGAGCTCGCGGTTCATCTCCAGCAGGGCCTGGTTCTTGGCCGACAGGGTCGCGATCAGCCGCTGGTTCTCCTCGGTCAGCCGGTACTGCCGTAGCAGATTCTCGACCGCCAGCCGCAGCGAGGCCTCGTCCCACGGCTTGGCCAGGTAGTGGTTGAGGTTGGCGCGGTTGATCGCGCTGACCACCGCGTCGAGACCGGCCTGGCCGGTCAGCAGGATCTTGGTCGTCGCCGGCGAGCGCCGGTCGATCAGCTCGAGCAGCTCGACCCCCTTCATGCCCGGCATGATCTGGTCGGCGATGATCACCGCGACGTGCTCGCCGTCGCGCTCGAGCTCGTCGAACAGCTCGAGGGCCAGGGCCGCCGAGGTCGCGGTCGCGATGTCGCACTCGTGGCCGAAGCGGGCGGTGAGCTGCTGGCGCAGCGCGTGGAGCACGCCCTCCTCGTCGTCGACGCACAGGATGGTCTCGCGCGGATTCACGCCAGCCCCTGGATGCCGGGCACCGCGATCGGCAAGCACACCTCGAACATGGTCCGGCCCGGCGTCGACTCGCAGCGCACCTGCCCGCCGTGCTTGGTGACGATCTGGCGGACGATGCCAAGGCCCAGGCCGCTGCCTTCACCGACGCGCTTGGTGGTGAAGAAG